>JAIENF010000411.1 GCA_019751575.1 Burkholderiales bacterium | reverse complement strand
GAAATTCGCCGCGACCGCGCCGCTGAATGGCTCAAGCAACCGGCCCATGATTTAAAATCAAAAGATCAGGAAGAAATTCTAACCGCTGTCTTCAACGTGCTTAATGACAAAAATTTCGATGCGCTCTTCACCGCCCGCGCCCAGCGCTCGGTGTCCTTGGCCAGCAGTTCGCCGAACTGCTCCGGGCTCATCGTGATCGGCTCCACGCCGAAGTCCCTGAAGCGCTCGCGCATGGCTTCGCTGCCGATGATGCGGTTGATCTCGGTGTTCAGCCGGGTGACGATCGGCCGGGGCGTGCCGGCCGGCGCGAACATGCCGATCCAGAAGTCGGCCTCGAAACCGGGCAGGCCGGATTCACCGGCGGTGGGCACGCCGGGCAGTGCTGCCGAGCGCTTGGGGCCGTTGATCGACAATGCACGCAGGCGGCCGGCCTTGATCAGCTGCACGGCCGAGGCGACGCCGGTGAACATGACGTCGGTCTCGCCGCTCACCGTGGCACTGACCCCCGGGGTGCTGCCCTTGTAAGGCACATGCAGGATGTCGACGCCGGCCATCTGGCGGAACAGCTCTGCCGCCAGGTGCGGCGAGCTGCCGATGCCGGCCGAGGCGTAGCGGATAGATCCGGGCTTTGCCTTCGCGAGTCGGATCACGTCCGCCACCGTCTTCGCCGGCACCAGCGGATGGGCGATCAGCACGCTGGTCGAGTAGCCGAAGATCGCGACCGGGGTGAACTGCCTGACCGGGTCGTACGGCAGCTTCGGGTAGATGCTCGGGTTGACCGCCATGATGGCGGTGCCCGCGACGACCAGCGTGGCGCCGGTGGGCGCGGCCTTGGACACCGCTTCAGTGCCGATGATGCCGTTCGCGCCGGCGCGGTTCTCGATCACGACGGAGACGCTCAGCACTTCCGCCAGCCGCTGCCCGATCGTGCGCGCCAGCGTATCGGTCGATCCGCCCGCTGCCTGGGGCACCATCAGCAGCATCGACTTCAGGGGGAAGTCCTGCTGTGCGGAGGCCGCGGTACCGAAGGCGGCGAATGCAGCCCCGAGGAGGATGGCGGACCGCGGCGAGCGGTTCGCCGCCGCGATCGACGGCGCATCTGCGACGGACTTGATGGACTCTTTCGGGCTTGCGTTCATGCGTCTTCCTTCGGTGCGGATTCGGAGAGGAACTTGCGCAGCACATGCTGGACGATGCCGCCGTCCAGGAAGTACTCGACCTCGGGCCGGGTATCGAGCCGGGCGGTGAGTTCGATCTGGAGGGTCGAACCATCCATCCGCCTGATCGTGCAGGCCACCCGCGCCTTCGGTTCAGCACCTTCGCCCGGCAGTGCGATGTCGAACTGCTCGCGCCCGGTGAGGCCGAGCGTCGTGCGCGTCATGCCCTCGGGGAACTGCAGCGGCAGCACGCCGACACCGACCAGGTTGGAGCGATGGATGCGTTCGAACGATTCGGCGATCACCGCCCGCACGCCGAGCAGCTGGGTACCCTTGGCCGCCCAGTCGCGCGACGATCCGGCGCCATACTCGCGGCCGGCGACCACCACCAGCGGCACGCCCTGCACGCGATAGCGCTCGGCAGCGTCATGCACGGTCATCTGCACACCCTCGGGGAAACACAGCGTCGAGGTGCCCTCGATGCCGGGCGTCAGTTCGTTGCGCAGCCGCAGGTTGGCGAAGGTGCCGCGAATCATCACCTCGTGGTTCAGGCGGCGTGCGGCATAATTGACGCAGTCGCGCGGCTCGACGCCGAGCGCGCGCAGGTAGCGGCCCGCCGGACCGTCGGCCGGGATCTGGCCGATCGGCGAGATGTGGTCGGTGGTCACCCGGTCGCCCAGCATCAGCAGCACCCGCGCGCCGCGGATCGGCCGCATCGGTGCACGCGCGGCAGTCATGTGCTCGAAGAACGGCGGCCGCACGATGAAGTGGCTGTGCGGATTCCATGCGGGCAGCAGCGTGTCCGGCGCGGTCAGCGCCTGCCACTGCGGCGTGCCGTCGCGCAGGTCGGCATACCGCTCGCGGAACAACGCCGGGGTCAGCGTGCGTCCGAGCACTTCGGTGACCTCGGCATCGTCCGGCCAGACATCGCGCAGGAACACCGGCTGGCCATGCGCATCGAGGCCGATCGGCTCGCGCGTGAGGTCCCTGGTGATCGTCCCCGCCAGCGCATAGGCAACGACCAGCGGCGGCGAGGCGAGGAAGTTCGCGCGCACGCTCGAGTGGATGCGTGCATCGAAGTTGCGGTTGCCCGAGAGCACCGCCACGGTGGCGAGTCGGTGTTCATCGATCGAGCGTCCGATGCCCTCCGGCAGCGGGCCGGAATTGCCCATGCAGGTCATGCAGCCGAAGCCGGTCACCTGGAAGCCGAGCGCGTCGAGGTCATCCTGCAGGCCGCTCGCCTTCAGGTAGTCGGCGACCACGCGCGAGCCCGGAGACAGCGAGGTCTTGACCCAGGGTTGCGCCATCAGGCCGCGGCGCCGCGCATTGCGTGCCAGCAGGCCGGCGGCGACCATCACCCGCGGGTTCGATGTGTTGGTGCAACTGGTGATCGCCGCGATCACCACGTCGCCATGGCCGAGGCTGAACGACGCGCCGGCGACCGGCGCCCGCGCCGCGACCTGCGGGCACTCGGCCAAGAACGCGGCCGGCGCACCCGCGAGCGGGACATGGGCATCGGGGCGGCCCGGCCCGGCGATGCAGGGCTCGACCGCCGACAGGTCGATCTCGACCATCCGCGTGTAGCCGGGCTGCACAGCCGCAGCCTCTCGCCACAGTCCCTGCGCCCGGCAGTACGCCTCGACCAGCGCGACCTGTCCGGCGTCGCGACCGGTCAGCGCGAGGAAGCGCAGCGTCTCGGCATCGACCGGGAAGAAGCCCATGTTCGCCCCGTACTCGGGGGTCATGTTGGCGATCGTCGCGCGCTCGGGCAGCGACAGCGTGTCGACGCCGTCTCCACAGAACTCGACGACCTTGGCCAGCACGCCTTCCTTTCGCATCGCCTGGGTGATCGAGAGCACGAGGTCGGTAGCGGTGACCCCGGGCCGCAGGCGTCCCGAAAGCCGGCAGCCGACGACCTCGGGCACCAGGATGGAGATCGCTTCGCCGAGCGCGACCGCACCGCCCTCGAGCCCGCCGACGCCCCAGCCGACGATGCCCAGCGCATTGGTCATCGCGGTATGGCTGTCCATCGCGATCAGCGAGTCGGGATAGGCCAGCGTGCGGCCATCGACCTCGGCCGTCCACACCACGCGCGCCAGGTGCTCGAGATTGACCTGGTGCAGGATGCCCGAGCCCGGCGGGAACACGCGCAGGTTGCCGAATGCACGGCTGCCCCAGCGCAGGAACTCGTAGCGCTCGCGGTTCTGCGCGAACTCGCTCGCCATGTTGTGCTCGAGCGCGCCCGCCTGGCCGCTCGCCTCGACCATCACGGAATGATCGACGATGAAGTCGAGGTGGATCTGCGGCTCGATGCGCCTCGGGTCGCCACCGAGCGACTGCATCGCCTCGCGCATCGCCGCGAGGTCGCCGATCAGCGTGATGCCGGAGGAGTCGGGCATCATCATCCGTGCCGGGCGCAGGCCGATCTCGCAGTCGGGCGCCACACCCTCGCGGTTGCACGCGCGCAGCCAGGCGGCGAACCCGGCTAGGTCGTCGCCCGCGGCCTGGCCGAGCGCCTGCTGGCGCAGCAGGTTCTCGAGCATCACCTTGAGCACGAACGGCAGGCGGTCGACACCCTCGAGGCCGGCGGCCTGCGCGGCGGCGAGGCTGAAGTAGTCGTACTGCCGGTCGCCGACCTGCAGCGTGCGGCGCGTCCTGCTGCCGTCGCAGCCTGTCGTGTCGGTGATCATCGCTCCTCGCGTCGCCGCCCCGTGCGGGGGTCTGTGCTGGCAGTACTTGCTTGCAGCCACAATGATTGTCTGCAGCAGTCCTCAGGTTGTCAATGCGCCCGGTTCAGGCGGGACAGATCCCCGGTGGAAGTCCCGAAACGCGGTACGCTTTCCATCCCGCACCAAGCCGAACCGGAGCACCCTTCCCGATGCCAACGATCCTGCAAGCCCTCGTCGACCGTCGCAGCGAACGCCACTTCTCGAACCGGCCGCTGGAGCCGGAGGTCGTCGAGTCGCTGATCGAGGCGTTCCGCTGGGCACCCTCGTCCAACAACAGGCAGCCGTGGCGGCTGCTGATCGCAAAGGACGCGGCCTCGATCGCGGCCTACGACGATGCGTTGAGCGAGGGCAACCGCACCTGGGCGACGGCCGCTGCGTTGAAGATGGTGGTGGTCGGGAACCCGGACGAGCAGCCGGACCGCAATGGCATGCAGTCGTTCATGCTCGACTGCGGCCTCGCGCTCGAGAACCTGCTGATCCAGGGTTGCGCGCTGGGGCTCACCACGCACGCGATGATCGGCTGGGACATCGACAAGGTGACGAGCGCGTTCGCCATTCCCGCACCGATGCGCCCGGTCGCGCTGGTGGTCGCGGGCTATCGAGGACGGATCGAGGACCTGCCGCCGGACGTGCAGGCGAAGGATCTCAAGCCACGCACGCGCAAGCCGGCGGAAGAGATCGTGGTCTGGAGCCGGTTCGGCTGAACCAGAGGGGTCAGGCTGTCGCGTGTCGCTGATGCGCGCGCAGGCAGCCGATCGCCACGAGTGACGGGATGGCCAGCAGCGCGAACGCGATGTTGTAGCTGTGGGTCAGCGCATAGGTGGCGGAGAACACCGCCGGCCCGGTGAACTTGCCGATGTTCACGTAGAGCAGCGTGCCACCGACCACCGCGGCGACACGGCCCGGTGGCGCCTGCTGGCCCACTTCGGCCATCAGGATGCCGGCCCAGGCACCGGAAGCCAGCCCGAGCGCGGCGAACATCGCGTAGACGAACCACATCGGCCATTCCGGCGACAGCCAGAAGAACCCGATGCTGAGCCAGAGCATCGTCCACGACATCCAGTTCAGCACGCGGCCGGCACTGCCGATGCGGTCGGCGATCCATCCGGCGACCATCCGGCCCAGGGTGCTGGCCACCTGCACCGCAACCAGCACGAGGCCTGCATGCACGATGGTCATGCCGAGCACGGCGACACAGGCGACCACCGCGAAGGTGGCGACGCAGAACTGCGCCCAGCAGAACGACATGCCTGCGAACGAAAGCAGCCGAAGATTGCGGTCGCGCCAGTTCGAGCGCACGCCGTCGAACGGGTTGCGCGCGACGGCCCGATGCGACGGATCACGATCGTCGTCCCACGACGGGCGGCCGATCTGCAGCAGCACCATCGCCATGACGAGCATCACGATCGAGTACATGAACGCCCAGCGCCAGCCCATGCTGACGGCGACCAGCGGCGCCACCAGCGCGGCGACCACGCCGCCGAGCGGCACGCTGGTCTGCTGTATCGAGAACACCAGGTTGCGCCGGGCCGGCGGCGAGAAGCGCATCATCAGCGCCGACGCCGGGGGCGACAGCAGCCCGAATCCGATGCCGATCACGAGAGACCCCGGCAGCAGGAAGGCAGCCGACGGCAATATCGCGCACAGCATGCCGGCCACGACCAGGCACTGCCCGATCTGTGCCGTACGCGCACCGCCGATCCGCCGGCTCAGGCCAGAGAACAGCACCAGCGAACCGATCAGCCCGATGCTGACCACGCTGACGTGATAACCGACCAGCGACGGATCGATGCCGTACTCGGCTGCGACCACCGGCGCGATCGCCGGCAGGATCATCATCGAGCACACCGACATCGCGTGGCTGAACGTAAGCGTGAACACCAGGTAGGCGAGCGAGGGCCGAGGGCGCAGCACGGCTGCACTGTCGGTGTTCACGCTCGAGTCCTGTCCATCGCCATGTCCGTGGCTGCCCGTGGGGCAACCGTTGATCCGTGGGAGCCGAGTCTAACCGCGCGGGATGGCGAGCGCCCGGGCAGGTTTCCCGGGGCTTGAAGCGAGGCCGGCGGTGATATTCTGCGCCATCCGGGTGACACGGCCGATTCCGGCGCGGCCCGCATGAACGCAACAGGACAGCCGATGAAAAAAGGACTCGTGCCGACGCAGACACGCTACGACTACGTGCCGCTGAACGAGCGCAAGGATTACAGCTGGCCGGGCGGCAAGCGCCTGGCCTTCTGCATCACCACCAACGTCGAGGTATTCGCGTTCGGCAAGGGCCGCGGCCATGACAACGCGAAGCACGGCGAGCCGCAGACCCAGCGCAACTATTCCTGGCGCGACTACGGAAACCGGATCGGCATCTGGCGCTTCTTCGACATGTTCGACCAGTTCAAGCTGCCGGCCGCGCACAACGCCAACAGCCTGCTCTGCGACCATTACCCGCAGATCATCGATGCGATCCGCAAGCGCGGCGACGAGATCGTCGGCCACGGCCGCACCAACGCCGAGAACCTGAAGGATTTCCTCTGGGAAGAGGACGAGGCGCGGGTGATCAAGGACGTGACCGACACCTTCGCCGCCGCCGGCGTGCCGGCCACCGGCTGGATGGGTGCCGGCGCCTACGAGAACGCGACCACGCCCGACCTGCTGAAGGAAGCCGGATATCGCTACCTGATGGACTGGCCGTGCGACGACCAGCCGTTCTGGCTGCGCACCCGGTCGGGCCCGATCCTGTCGGTGCCCTACCCGGTCGAGCTCAACGATTCGCCCGCCGTCGTGCACCGCCAGCACAGCGCGCACGAGTTCTGCGACATGCTGGTCGACCAGTTCGACGAGATGGTCGAGCAGAGCGAACACGCGCCGCTGGTGTGCAACCTGTCGATCCATCCGTACGTGTTCGGCCAGCCGTTCCGGCTGCGCGTGCTGCGCAACGCGCTCGCGCATTGCGTGAACCATCCGCTGAAGGATCGCGTCTGGTTCTGCAAGCCCGGGGATGTCTCGGACTACTGCTACACGCTGGCGCCGGGCATCCTGCCAGGAAGCTGAGCACCGAGGAAGGCGAAGCGGGGCTGGCGCACGCCGTCGACCTCGACGTCGCCGAAGAACATGGCGTGCGGACGCACCCACAGGCCGCTGTCGTTGTACAGCGGCCGATAGAGCACCAGCGCTTCGAGCGTCTCGCTGTGTCGCACGGCGCCGACGACCTCGTACGCGTTGCCCTTGTAGTGGCGGTAGTGCCCGGTGGGCGTATGCGGCAGGGGTGGCAGCGTGTCGGTCGTCATGGGCGACGATCGTAACCCAACCCGCCCGGGCCGTAGAATGGCGCACATGGCGACCGACTCCACCCCCACCTTCTGCATCCGCGGCGGCGACTACGAGCACCTCATCGGCCTGCCCGGCGAGCGGCTCGGCTTTCGCTTCACCTTCGAACCGTCGTCGCCGAACGACATCTTCAAGGCGATGATGCACAGCCGGCCCTACGAGGTCTGCGAGTTCTCGCTCGCGAACTACCTCACGCTGCGTGCCAACGGCGAAGACTGGGTGACCGCCATCCCCGTGTTCCCGAACCGCGCGTTCCGCCACGGCACGCTGATCACCCGGCGCGACAGCGACATCGTGTCGCCCGCACAGCTCGGCGGCCGGCGCATCGCGGTCGACGACTACACGATGACCGCGGCGACCTGGGTACGCGGCCTGCTCGAGGACGAGTACGGCGTCGACTGGCGCTCGATCACCTGGGTGACCGGACGCAACCAGCGCCATGCCGCACCGGCCGGCGCACGCATCGACTTCATGGAAGGCGCGACCGAAGACCTGCTGCTCGACGGCCACGCGGACGCGAGCCTCGGCTTCGTGGTGAAGGATTTCCAGAAGCCGTTGCACCAGCGCCGGCTGCGTACCGTGCTGCGCGATGCCGAGGCGACCGAACTCGCGTACTACGAACGCACCGGCATCTATCCGATCAACCACTGCGTGGTCGTACGCACCGACGTGCACCGGCAGCACCCCGGCCTGCTGGCCGCGGTCGCGCAGTCGTACGTGGATGCCAAGCGCGAAGCCTATGCGCGGAAGATCGGTTCGTCGCTGATGCCATGGGCGAAGAACACCTGGGCGCGCGTGTTCGACATCTTCGGCGGCGATCCCCTCCCCTATGGACTGACGCCGGTGAACCGGATGGTGGTGGGCAAGCTCGCCGGCTACCTGAAGGCCCAGGGATTCATCGATGAGCTTCCAGACATCGATGCGCTGTTCGCGCTGCCCGAAGGGATCGCGTTCGGCGAATAGTGCTTGCAGGCGCCCCTGCCAGCCGCCTGGCGCTGCTGCCTGCAGTCGGCCGGCCTCGCGCCGATGCGCCAGGGTGCGCACAATCACCCCGGGGGCCTCGATCCCAGCCACGATGTTCAGCCGCCCGCGCAACGCGCGCACGCGTCGATCTCGAGCCGAAGTGCCTGGGCCCGTCGCTGGTGGCGGCGTACCCGTCGCGCTTCGCGCCTGACCGGCTACCGCGCCCAGCGCAGCACGAGCGGATCGAGCCGCCTCGCCGCGTCGAGCAGGCCCGCGCGCACCGGCTCCGGCATCGGCGGGAACGGGTGCCGCGGCGCGTCGCTGCCGATGATGCCGCCGGCCTTCATCAGCGCCTTGGCCGTGAGGATGCCGCCCTGCCGGTTCTCGCAGTTGATCAGCGGCAGCCAGCGTCCCCAGGCGGCG
>JAIENF010000677.1 GCA_019751575.1 Burkholderiales bacterium | reverse complement strand
AGACCTGGGTCGCGACCGACGAGAGCCCGGGCGGATACGGCGCGACCATCCGCCACCTGCGCGGCGACTGGGTCAAGCTGGGCGCGCTGGTCGCGGTGAAGGCGGAGCAGGCGCGCTACTGGGGCATCGGCGTGGTGCGCCGGATCAAGCGGGACAACGAGACCGAGCACCATGTCGGCATCGAGCTGCTCGCGCGTGCTGCGCTGCCGGTCCAGCTCACGCTGGTCCAGCAGGACCGCGAAATGCAGGCCGAGCCGCGCCGGGCACTGCTGCTGTCGGCCCGGCCCGACGACAACGGCGAGGTGGACGTCGCGCTGGAGGTCGGTGCCTTCTCGAGCAGCGGCCGGTTCGTCGTCCAGATCGACGACAAGCCCTTCCTGCTGGTGCCATCGCAACTGGTCGAGGCCGGGGACGATTTCGACTTTGCGCGCTACAAGGTGCGGAAGTACGAAGTCGCGTGACCCCCGGCCGGCTCGAGGGACCCTAGGTCCCGAGCACCTTCACCAGCCAGTCACGGATGTCGACCACTTCCTGCGGATGCACGGAGTGCGGCATCCGGTACTCCTGCCACTGCACCGGGTAGCCGAGCTGCCGCAGCCGCTGCACCGAATCGGTGGCCATCTCGATCGGGATCACCGGGTCTGCCGTGCCGTGCGCGAAGAAGATGGGCACCTGCAGGTTTGCCGATGCCGCCTCCGCGGGCAGGGAATCGCCGAGCGGCAGGTAGGTGGACAGGGCCATGATCCCTGCAAGCCGGCCGGCATGCCGCAGGCCGGTGGCCAGTGCGACCGCGCCGCCCTGCGAGAAACCGGCGATCGCGATGCGTTCGGAAGGCACGCCGCGCGCGACCTCGCGCGCGATCAGGCGCTCGATGTGCGCGACCGACGCACGCACGCCGGCCTCGTCCGGCTTGCGCGAGCGTCCTTCGAGGTCGCCGAACGCGACGTCGTACCAGGCACGCATCACATGGCCGTTGTTGATCGTCACCGGCTGCATGGGTGCATTGGGGAACACGAAGTTCACCGCGAGCGACGGCGGCAGGCGCAGCTCCGGCACGATGGCCTCGAAGTCATGGCCGTCCGCACCCAGTCCGTGCATCCAGATCACGGCGGCCCGTGGTACCGAACCCTTCGGGCCGGTGGCGAGTTCGATCGTTTCGAGCAGTTCTGTGCTTCCAGGCATCGCGGTTTCCTATTTCTTCTTCGGGCGGAAGGCCTTCACCACCGCCTCATGGGTTTCGATGTACGGACCACCGATCAGGTCGACGCAGTAAGGGACGGCGGCGAAGATCCCCGGGACCACCGCCCTGCCTTCGGCGTCCTTCAGGCCCTCGAGCGTCTCGCGGATCGATTTCGGCTGGCCGGGCAGGTTGATGACCAGGGCTTCGCCGCGGATCACCGCGACCTGGCGCGACAGGATCGCGGTCGGCACGAACTTCAGGCTGATCTGGCGCATCTGTTCGCCGAAGCCGGGCATCTCGCGGTCGCCGACCGCGAGCGTCGCCTCGGGGGTGACATCCCGCTTCGCAGGGCCGGTGCCACCGGTGGTCAGCACGAGGTCGCAGCGTTCGACATCGACCAGTTCGACCAGCGCGGCTTCGATCAGCGGTCGTTCGTCGGGGATCAGCCGGGTCACCATCGTCCATGGCGAGGCGAGGGCGGTGGTGAACCATTCCTTCAGGGCCGGGATGCCGAGGTCCTCGTAGACGCCGCGCGAGGCGCGGTCGCTGATCGAGACCAGGCCGATGCGCAGTTCGCGCACGGGTGCCGGCGGATTCGCGGGGACGGGCTCTGCCATGGAAACGCTCGCTGCGATGTCGGACCCGCGATCGTAATCGGGATCGCAGGCGCGTGCTGCCGGTCGCCCGCGGCATGCCTTCCCGCGCGTCGCCTGCCTCGCGCCGCTATTCGATCCGGATGCCTGCCTCGCGGCCGACCCGGGTCCAGCGCGCAAGCTCGGCGCGAAGGTACTCGCCGAATGCGTCGGGCCCGCTCGCCACGGGCTCTGCCCCTTCGGCGGTGAGCCGCTCGACGACGTCGGGCTGGCGCAGGATGCGGCCGATCTCGCTGCTCAGCCGGCTGGTGATTTCCTTCGGCGTGCCGGCCGGGGCGAGGATGCCCTGCCAGGCGCTGATCTCGTAGCCGTCGAGGCCGCTTTCGGCGATGGTCGGAAGCTGCGGTGCAAAGCCCGTCCGCTTCGCGGTGGTCACCGCGAGCGCGCGCAGCTTTCCCGACTTCACGTGGGGCAGGAACTGGTGCGCAATGCCGAAGGTCATCGAGACCTGGCCGCCAAGCAGGTCGACGAGCGTCGGCGCATTGCCCTTGTAGGGCACATGGATCATGTCGGTCTTTGTCATCCAGGTGAACATCGCAGCGGCCATGTGCGGCGACGTGCCGTGCCCCGACGTGGCGTAGGTGAGCTGGCCCGGGCGTGCGCGGGCGAGCGCTGCGAGTTCCTTGACCGATTTCACCGGCAGCGACGGGTGCACCACCAGCATCAGCGGCAGCGACACCAACTGGGTCACCGGCGCGAAGCTCTTGATGGGATCGAAGGGAAGGTCCTTGCGCATCCCGGCATTGATCGGGAACGCGATGGTCATCATCAGCATCGTGTAGCCATCGGCCGGGGCCTTGGCCACCATGTCCGCGCCGATCATGCCGCCGGCCCCGGGACGATTGTCCACCACCACCGGCTGGCCGAGCGGGTCGGCCAGCCGCAGCGCCACCAGCCGGCCTATGTTGTCCGTGGTGCCGCCGGGCGCGAACGGGATCACCAGGCGAAGCGGCTTCACCGGCCAGCCGGTACTGGCCGAGGGCTGGGCCACCGCCGGGAACGCGGTGACCATCGCTGCGCAGGCCAGCAGTGTCGCAGGCAGACGGGGTGCATGGGCCTGCGCGCGCAACCTGCTGCGCGCGTCGATCGGGTCGGTCATCGGTGCTCCTCCTCGGTCGGGCTGCGGTCGATGCCGCCGCCTCGTGAACCTGACGGAGGGAACGTTACGCACACGCGCGCGTCGCGTCAACGCACGCGCCGGAATGCGCGCGGCTCCAGCCGGTGCGGCCTCAGCCGGCCGCCGGTTCCGCGGCGGGCGCACCCGGGGGACGTCGCGGCGGATCGTCGTCTCCGGCCGAAGAGGCGCATCCGTGCCCGCCCGCCTTTGCACGATAGAGCTCCGCGTCGGCCAGGGCGAGCAGGTCCTGGACCGAGTCGACCGCGCCGGATCGCGCAGCCACGCCCAGGCTGATCGTGCATACCCCGGCGATATCCGAGCGGGCATGCGGGATGTTCAGGTCCCGCACCCGCTTCTCGAGCTCCTGCGCCAGGGCGAATGCACCCTGGGCCGTGGTGTTCGGCAGGATGCAGGCGAACTCGTCGCCGCCATGGCGCGCCAGCGTGTCGCCGGTGCGCCGCATGCGCGAACGCAGGGCCGCTGCGAGCAGCCGCAGGCAGTCGTCGCCCGCCTGGTGCCCGTAGGTTTCGTTGTACAGCCTGAATCGGTCGACATCGATCATGATCAGCGCGAGCGGCGTTCCGCTGCGCTGGGCACGCAGGAACTCCGCGGACAGCCGATGGTCGAAGCAGCGCCGGTTGGCGACGCCGGTCAGGGCGTCGGTGTAGGCCAGCTCGCGCAGCAGGTCGGCCTGAAGCTTGAGCGTGAGGTGCGCCTTCGCGCGCGCACGCACGATCACCGGATTGAACGGCTTGACGATGAAGTCGACCGCCCCTGCGGCGAGTCCGCGCACTTCCGCCGCGCTGTCGTCCTGTCCGGTGACGAAGATCACCGGTATGTCCCGGGTGGCAGGGTCGGCCTTGAGGCGTTCGCAGGTCTGGTAGCCATCAAGGCCGGGCATCACCACGTCGAGCAGCACGAGGTCGGGCAGGCGCTCCCGGCACACGTCGAGCGCCGCCTCGCCGCTGGTGGCCATGAACACCTGGTAGTCGCCCGAGAACGTGTGGTAGAGCGCCTGCACGTTCAGCGGGTTGTCGTCCACCACCAGGATGCGCTGGCGCTCGCCACGTTGCGGGGGAGGCGGGTGGCCTCCGGCATCGATGGGCTGGGGTTCGACGGGATTCACCGCGCCGGAGGTCGTCTGGGTCGTCGTCGTCGTGTCTTCGTTCGCAATCATCGTGCACCTGCCCACCGGGCGAATTCATCTGCGGCCATCGGCCGTGCCATCAGGAAGCCCTGCCCTTCGGGGCAGCCCATGGCGCCAAGCATCTGCAATTGTCCTTCGGACTCTATTCCTTCCGCGATCACCCGAAGGCCGATGCGGTCTGCCAGGTCGAGGACCGATCGTACGATCTCGCGGCTGGTTGCATGGTCGCCGATGTCTGCGACGAAACTGCGGTCGATCTTGATGCAGTCGATGGGCAGTTCACGCAGGTACGACAGCGACGAGTAACCCGTGCCGAAGTCGTCGATCGACAGCGTCACGCCGAGCGCGTGCAGTTCGCGCATCGTGCCGATGATGGTCGGTACATTGCACAGCAACACGGATTCGGTGATTTCCATGTCCAGGCATTCCGCGGGCAGCCCGTGCCGGGCCAGTGCGTCCGAGATGCGCTGCGTCAGGCCGGGGCGCTGGAACTGCGCCGCGGAGACGTTGACCGCGATCCGCTCCACCGGCGTGCCGGCGGCCCGCCATCTTGCGAAGTCGCGCAGTGCGAGCTCCAGGACCTGGTCGTCGATCCGGGTGATCAGTCCGTCGCGCTCGGCGAGCGGAAGGAACAGGCCGGGCGGAACCTCGGTGCCGTCCTCGCGCGTCCAGCGTGCCAGTGCTTCGGCACCGGTGATCCGGCCGCCAGGAAGCTCCACCTGCGGCTGCCAGGCGATCGTGATGCGTCGTGCCGAAACGGCCCGGCGCAGGTCTAGCAGCAGGCTGCACTCGCTGCGGTACTGGGCGTAGTGGCTCACGTTGTCGCCGGCGACCGGTCCTTCCAGGCGCGCGGCGGTCGCGCGCACCAGCGCCACCTGCGCATCCTCTGCCTCGGACGGCAACTCGCAGCGTCCGAACGTGAAGTCGACGAGCAGCGGACCCTGGGCACCCTCGAACGGCGCCTCGAGGCCGTACTGCAGGGCGCGTATGCGTGCGTCCGTGATCGCCCGAGAAGCGTCGTCGCCGACCTCGAACACGATCGCGAACTCGTCTGCGCCGGTACGCCCGACCAGCGCGGGTGACGGCACCGATTCGGTGAGCCGGTTGCAGCGGTAAGCCACGCCCTGCAGCAGCCGGTCGCATTCGGACCAGCCGACCTGTTCGTTGAGCAGGGTGAAGCCCCGTACGTCCACCGTCAGCACGACCAGCGCGATGCCGTGCGCGCAGCGCCGGTTGGCGGCGGCGACCAGCGCGGCACGGTCCATCATCCCGGTCAGCGGGTCCTGCCGGAAATCGAGGGTGGCCGCCGGACGCGCGTGCCCCCAGGTATCGCTGCCGCCCATGCCCCCCGACGACCATCCCGCCCCGAAATCATCCCTCTTCATGCTGCACCTCCCGGGTAACGCCGCGCCAGCCAGGAACCGAGCTGTGCACTGTCCAGCAAATGATCCACCTGGTGCGGCACGGGCATGCCCGGGTCCGCATCGACGATCACCACCTGCAGTCCTGCATGCAGGCCCTTGAGCAGGGTCGCCCCTTCCTGCGGCAGCCTCGCGCTGGCGCGACCGTCGACCACGACCACGCCGGTGGCGCCTGCCGCGACGCGGATCATCAGGTCGGCCATGTCGCGTACCGGCTCGACGTGGAGGCCAGGCGCGGCCGAACGGCAGCGCGCCGCCAGCGCGTCTCGTCGGAGGGGATCCGTGGCGAGAAGGGCCAGGCGGTGCAGAGGGGCTGGAGGTTTCATGGCCCGATCGTGCGCGCAGGCAGCCTTGCGCGCTGTCAGGAGTTCTCGATTCAGGCCGTCGGGTGTTCTCGCCGGCGCAAGCCTCCGGCCCGCGGCAGGGCTCCCGCCCCCGCTATTCGTCCAGGTCGATCAGCCCTTCGCGGACCGCCCAGCGCACGAGCGCTGGCACGTCGGGCAGCCCGAGCTTGGCCATCAGGCGGCTGCGATAGGTGTCCACGGTCTTCGGCGACAGATGCAGCTGTTCGCCGATGCCCGCGCTCGATGCGCCGCGCGCGACCATGACGATCACCTGCCGTTCGCGCGGGGACAGGGTGGACGCGGCGCCGGACCGGTGCGCATCGCCGGCGAGTGCGCGCATCGCCAGCGCCGACTCCGCGGCACCCAGGTGCCGCTGGCCGGAGGCGACCTGCCGCACCGCCTCGAGCAGATCGTCGCTCGGCGAGCCCTTCAGCACATAGCCCCAGGCACCCAGCCGCATCGCCTCGGCCACGTCGCGCGGCTGCGCAGACATGGTCAGCATGATCACGCGCACCGGCAGGCCGCGCTCGGCGATGCCGGCCAGCAATTCGAATCCGGAGCGGGTGCCCAGGTTCAGGTCGAGCAGCACCACGTCGGGCGCCAGCTGGGCCAGCTCGGCCAGCGCGCGCGTCGGGTCTGCCGTCTCGCCGACCACGGCATGGCCGGCGGCCGAAAGCAGCGCGCGCAGGCCTTCACGAACCAGGACGTGGTCATCCACCAGGTACAGGCTGCTCATCGTTCCACCGGTGCGTATTCGGCGGCGGACTGCCAGGCGAGGTGCACGCGGGTGCCCTGCCCGTCGGTGGAGCCCATTTCCAGCCGGGCGCCGATGGAACCTGCGCGTTCGCGCATGCCGACCAGCCCGAGATGGCCCGGACGCGCGCGCAGGGGTTCGTCTGGCAGCCCAATCCCGTTGTCGTCGATCCACACATCGAGCGAGTGGAGGTCCCCCTCCAACACGACCTCGATCATGGTCGCGCCGGCATGCCGGATCGCGTTGTAGATGGCCTCGCGCGCTACCATGAAGACGGCGAACTCGACATCACCGGGCCAGCGGTGGTCACGCAGCACCGGGTCCACCACGAGCGACATCCGGGGGCCGATGCCCGATTCCGACTGCCTGCTCAATTCGTTCTCGAGCGCCACCGCCAGCCCGAGTTCGTCGAGCAGCGGCGGGCGCAGTTCGGTCAGGGCTTCGCGCACCTGGCGGTTGGCCTGGCTGATCAGCAGGTCGATGCGCTGCAGGCCCGCCGCCGGATTGCCCTCGTCGGCGGCGGTGGCAGCCGCGGCTGCGACATATCCGCGTTGCCGGAGCACGTCGAACTGCATGCGCAGCGCGGCGAGCGTCTGCCCCAGTTCGTCGTGCAGCGACTGCGCGAGGCGGCGCGTGGTCTCCTTCTCCTGCGCGAGCAGCCGGCGGTTGAGGCCGGCGAGTTCGAGCTGGTAGGCCACCAGGCGGCGCTCGGCGCGCGTGCGTTCGGTGATGTCGCGCAGCATCGCGGTCAGGATCACGTCCCCGTCGACCTTCACCTGCGAGATCGAGGCCTCGAGTTCCATCCGGCGCCCGTCGGCATGCACCGCGGTGACGCGGCCGGTGCCCATCTGGCGCTGCGATACCCCGGAGCCGGCGAAGCCCGCCATCAGCGTCGGATGGCGGGTGCGGGCCTCGGCGGGCAGCAGCCTGTCGAGCGGCTGGCCGAGCATCGACGCCGCGCCAAGGCCGAACATGCGTTCGGCCGCCGGGTTGAACAGGCTCACGCGGCCTTCGCCGTCGGTGCTCACGATGCCGTCGCTGGCGCTTCGGATGATGGCAAGCATGCGCGCTTCGCTGTCGCGCAAGGCGGCCTGGGCGCGGACCTCGCGGGTGATCTCGATGGCCATGCCGCCGAGCAGCTGGCCACCGTCCGGGGCCTGCACCGGAAAGCGCACGACTCGCCACCGCCGCGGTGCGCCATCGGCCCCGCCGAAATCTTCGACCACGTCTGAAGGACGGCCCGAGTGCAGTACCGCAGCGCCTGCGTGCGGGTCGGGTGCTGCGGCGCCGGACTGCTGGAGCTCGCCCGCACTGCGTCCAAGCCACAGGTTGCGGGGACGCCCGACCTCGCGCTCCCACGCCTGGTTCAGGTAGACATGCCTGCCATCGGCATCCGACAGCCAGGCCATGGCCGGTACCGCGTCCATGAACGACTGGAAGCGTGCGTCGCTCAGGCGCAGCTTCTGCTGCGCCTCGCGGCGGCCATCGATATCCTCGACGGTTGAAATCATGTACGAAGGCGTGCCATCGGCATTGCGGGCAAGCGACAGGGTCACCGCCACCCAGAACCAGCTTCCGTCCTTGCGCCGGTAACGCTTCTCGGCCTGGTACCCCTCGACCCGGCCGTCGAGGAGGCGCGCGCGCCGGTCCATGACGTCCGGCAGTTCGTCCGGATGCAGGATGTCGCGGAAGTGCCGGCCGACGAGGTCCTGCTCGTCGCAGCCGAGCATCTTCAAC
Organism: Burkholderiales bacterium; assembly: GCA_019751575.1. GTDB lineage: Bacteria > Pseudomonadota > Gammaproteobacteria > Burkholderiales > CAIKXV01 > CAIKXV01. The sequence goes on along the minus strand of JAIENF010000677.1, from coordinate 229 downwards.
AGCGTCGGATTGCAGCGAAGCCAGTGGCCATCGAGCGTCGTGTGGGAGATTCCCACCGGCGTTTCGTCGAAGGTACGGCGCAACTGGTCTCGCGTGTGCGCGAGGTCGCGCATCGTGCTGCGCAAGGCGTGATCGTGCGAAACCACCCAGCGTTGGTAGTAGTGGATCGCAAAGGCGATCGCGGCGCCGTTGGCGAAGAACTGCGCCATCGGAACGAGGTCTACGGCAT
>JAIENF010000751.1 GCA_019751575.1 Burkholderiales bacterium | reverse complement strand
GGAACGGTGGTCGCAAGCCTCGAAGCCGGAGCGAATCGCGCCTCCTGCGTGCTGACGCTGACGGCGAAGGACGGCGCCGAGCGGTCGGTCCTCGCAAGCATCGGCCCGGACCCCGCGGGCAGGGGCTACCTGGTCGGCATCGCGCCCCTCGCGGACGAAGCGGACCTTCCGCCCGGGGCCCGGCCGAACGGTTCGACCTGATGGCCGGCACCAGGATGGCCCGTGTGCCGAACAAGGGTGCAGCAGCATCGGCCATCGGCGTGATCACCGGCAAGGGGCGCACCGGCGACGCCCGCAGCATCTCGCCCGCCGCGACCGCCACCACGCTGTTCGCGGGCTGGACTTCCCGCGGTGCCGTCGACGAGAGCGTCCGGGTCTCCAGCTTCGCCGACTTCGAGCGTGCGTTCGGCGGGCTCGATCCCCGTTCGCCGCTCGGCTACGGCGTGCAGCACTTCTTCCAGAACGGCGGCAGGGCCGCCCTCGTCGCGCGCATCGTCGAGACCGGTGCCGAGGGCAAGGTGCTCGCGCCGGCCGACAAGGCGTTCCAGACGGCGCTGCTCCAGCGCCTCGATCCAGGCGCGGCGACCGACGCCGGGCGCATCGACGCGTTCAACCTCCTCTGCGTCCCCGGCCTGGTGCACGCCGGGACGATCGCTCGACTGCAGCGCGCCTGCCGGCAACGCCGTGCGTTCATGATCATCGATTCCGCGCCGGGTGCGACCGCGGCGACGATGGCCGCTTCCGGCACCAGCGGACTCACGGGCGCCGACGGCGCATTCTCCGCCCTCTACTTCCCGTGGATACGGGCCACCGATCCGATGCAGGGTGGCGCGCTGCGCGACTTCCCGCCGTGCGGCTTCGTGGCAGGCGTGATCGCCCGCACCGATCTCGTCCGCGGTGTCTGGAAGGCCCCCGCAGGTACCGAAGCCAGGCTGGCGGGTGCGTCCGGCCTGTCGCTGCCCGTGGACGATGCACAGGTGGCGGCATTGACCAGGCGCGGCGTCAATTGCCTGCGCATGCTGCCGGGTGACGGCGCGGCCGCGATCTGGGGCGCGCGTACACTGCTCGCCGAGGATGATCCCGGCGTCGACTGGCGATACGTTCCGGTGCGCCGCACCGCACTGTTCATCGAGGAAAGCATCCACCAGGGCACTCGGTGGGTGGTGTTCGAGCCGAACGGCGAGGCTCTCTGGGCGAATATCCGGACGACGGTCGGCGCGTTCATGGCCGAGCTGTTCCGCAAGGGTGCCTTCATGGGCACCACGCTGCGCGAGGCCTGCTTCGTGAAGTGCGATCGCGGGACGATGACGCAGGACGACATCGACAATGGCGTGGTGAACATCGAGGTCGGCTTCGCGCCGCTCAAGCCCGCAGAGTTCGTCGTGATACGCATCCGGCACGTCGTCGGTGCCGCCAGCTGACCCGGGACTTCACTCGACCCGGCTCTTCGCCTGGTCCACCAGGGGCAAGACGAAGTGGCGATCGAACCTGCCTCAGCGCGAGCTGAGGCAGTAGTCGCCGCTGGTCGAATAGCCGCTCGGACAACTGCCCGTCTTCGGCATCGCATGCCTCGCCCCGGCGCTGGCCAGGCAATAGTTTCCGCTGGTGGAATAGCCGCTCGGGCAACTGCCGACCTTGGCCACGGCGAACCGGGCGCCACTGCCCGGCACGCAGTAGTTGCCGCTGGTGGCGTAGCCGCTGGGGCAGCTGCCGACCTTGGGCAGCGCAACGGCAGCCGGCTGGGCGAGGACGCCGGCGCTGCACAGCGCCAGGCAGGCTGCCAGGCCGCGGACGCGCACCGACAGGGTCGATCGCGGTGGTTTCATCCCGGACACCTCCCCCGTCATCGCGCTTGCGGTGCGACCGGCGCAGCAGGGGCCGGCGCTGCATTCGGCACCAGCCTCACGGACGCGGAATTGGCCAGCGGCGCCAGCGGTGCGGCCTCATCGGCCACGGGGGCCGCATCGGACGAACGAGCGTCTGCTTTCGGCGGTGCTTCGGCAGGCATCGACACCCCGAGGAAGGTATTCAGCCGGCGGTCGGCGGTCGACAGTGCAACCTGCAGCGGGCCTGCGTCGAACACCCGGCCATTGGCCTTGAGGACGCCATCTGCATACTCGAACGCGGCCTTCACTCCGCCTGGCACCTCGGTAGCGAAGCCCATGCCGACGGCCATCTGGCGCTGCTCGGCCTTGATCGCATTGCCCTTGACGGTGAGCTCCCCACTCGAGCTCAACAGGCGGGCGAGGTCGATGGCGACCGGACCGGCTGCCGCCGAGGCTGCGGATGCCGCCGGATCAGCCTTCTTCAGCTCCACCTTCAGGAATCCCTCGAGGCTGCCGTCGCCGATCGTGCCCTTCACGCCGGTGACGCCGAGCGCGAGTCCACCGGTCAGCAGGGTACGCACGGCCGCACGCAGCTTCTGCTCTTCTTCGGCCTTGAGCGAGCGGAAGCTGCACGATTCGCTGGCGATGCGCTGGATCGCTTCCATGCTCGCGGTATGGACGTCGCGCACCGATACCTGCATCCCCAGGTCGGCCGCCTTCTGCCCCGGCGCGGTCAGCGAACGCAGGCTCGGCGTGATGGTCAAGTCGGTGCGGTCGCCGCGCTCGGCTGCCGCAGTGACGAGGCGGAAGCCCTCGAGCGTGCCGAAACCGGTGCCGATGCGGTCGACGCTCAGCGTCAGGCTGCCCGTGCCGCGCGTGCGGTCCTTCAAGTCCAGTTCCATGCCCATGTTGAGCACTTCGAGCGCCTTGCCGGCGCCGCGCCCGGCGATACGGTCGGTCTTCCACTGCATGCCGAAGGCCGGGCCCGCCAGCGTGAACTGGCCGGTGCCGGCCGACACCCGCATCGCCTGCGGTCCGTTGCCGAGGACGATCTCGGGCATCGCGAGGCTGGACGACACTGCACGCCCGTACGACACGGTGCCCTGTCCATCGATCCGCAACGCACCGTTGGTCACCTTGGTCAACATGGCACCGACCTGCCCGGCCGGCACCATGCTCCACTCGAAGCGCATCATCGATCCCGGAAGCAGCATGTGCGACAGCCGGTACTCGACCTGCACCGCCACCTTGGCGGCACCGCCACTCGCCGCCTCGCAGTGTTCGTCGAGGCGGACCTCGAACTGGCCGCTGGACTTGAACAGACCGGCCTCGTGGCGCGGCGCGGCGATGGTGATGCCGGGCCGCTCCGGCACGCGCTCGGTGAAGGCCCGCATCTCTCCCTCGGCCATGCGCCCGGCGTAGATGCCGGCGCCGGCCCAACCCGCTGCGACGACTGCGATGCTGCCGACCGCGATCGCCGCGGCCTTTCCGGATCTGGTCATGCTCTTCCTCGTTGCAAAAGGGTCTCCGCCGGCTGTCGGCGCGGCCAAACCGGTGATATCGGCAGCAATCCGCGGAACTTTAGCCTGCGGCCGGTCCGCGCCCGCGATCCGGGGCCCGGAAGGCGCGGCGCATGCCCGGGGACGCACTGCGATAGCATCGGGCCCCGCCCGCCAGGATCAATCCGATCAGAACCGTCCGCCCCGCCGCCGCCGCCGCCGCCGCTGCCCCCTCCCTCCCCTTCACCACGCTCGCCAACGGCGTGCGCCTGCTGGCGATCCGCGCGCCGCACCTGCACACCGCCTCGGTCAGCGTGTTCGTGCGCTCAGGCAGCGCGCATGAACCGCCACGCGACAACGGCATCAGCCATGTGATCGAACACATGGCGTTCAAGGGCACGCCGACGCGCGACGCGCGGCGCATCAACCTCGATGCCGAGCGCCTGGGCGCGGACGTGAACGCGCATACCGACAAGGACCACACGGCGTACTACATGTACGGGATGCCGCGCGACACCGCCACCATGATCGGGATGCTCGGCGACATCGTGCGCCATGCCACCTATCCCGAGGCGGAACTTGCACGGGAACGCACCGTGCTGCTCGCCGAACTCGCCGACGACCAGGACGATCCGATCTCCACGGCCTATCGCCTGTTCGACGAGGCGAGCTTCGGCAGGCACCCGGTGGCGCGCCCGGTGATCGGCACCGCACGCACGATCTCGCGCTTCACCCGCGCCGACCTGGTTGCCCACGTGGCGCGCCAGTACTCCGGCACGAACGTGGTCGCGGGCGTGATCGGGGACGTCGATCCGGAGGCGGCGATCGCCGCCATGGCCGCCGCCTTCGAGACGATGCCCCGTGGCACGCCGAACACGATCGATGCGCCCGCGTTCGCCGGTGGCCTGCGCGCCCGCAGGGTCACCGGCAGCAGCCAGACCCACCTCGTCGCCGGCTTCCCGATACCCTCGCTGCGCGCCGACGACCCGACCGCCCGCGTGGCCGCCGCCCTGCTCGGCGAAGGCATGAGCTCGCCGCTGCTGCACCAGCTGCGCGAGCGCCTGGGGCTGGTCTACCATGCCGACTGCTCGGCCGACGTGATGGACAGCTGGGGCCAGTTCATGGTCGAGGCGTCCACCTCGCCGGGCAATGTCGAGGCCCTCCTCGTTGAACTGGCGAAGATGCTGGATGCCCATGCCGGGCACATCGATGCCGCCGAACTGCGCCGCGCCCGGAACCAGGTCCTGGTCGCGCGGCTGCGCACGCTGGAGCGCGGCGGCCGCCGGCTCGAGGACGCAGCGCTCGACCTGTTTGCACTCGACCGCACGCGCGGCCACGAGGAATGGCTCGACCGCATCGCATCGGTGACCGCCGCGAAGGTCCGGCGCCTGTTCGAACGCATGCTCGCCGCGGGGCCGGCAGTCGCGCTGACCGGCAACGTGCGCCCGGGCATGCGCGAGCAGGCAGCCATGCTGCTGAAGGTCCGGGGCACCTGAACCAGGGAAGGGCCGCGTCCACGAGGGGTGGCGGCCCGGCGCCGGCGCGGGTCAGCCGGCAGCCGCGTTGACCGCCGCGATCAGTTCGAAGGCCGCCGTGCGTTCGGCCTGCGTCGACCCGACATTGACCAGCATCTCGTCGATGCCGGCATCGAAGAACCTGCGCACCGTGGCCATGCACGTGGCCAGGCTGCCGGTGACCGCGAACGCCTCGACCGCGGCGTCCGGGACGAGGCGGGTCGCGGCGTCGAGGTCGCGCCGTGCGATGCAGTCGATGATCGCCGGCTGGTCGATCGGCAGGCCGGACAGGCGGATGTTCTCGGCCATCAGCCGGTTGCGGAACAGGTAGGCCAGCTTGCGGCGCACGCCCTCGAACGAGTCCTGCTCGTCGGTGCCGAAGTAGGCGAAGCAGGCGCGAGGCCGGGGCGAAGCATCCAGGCCGGCGTCGGATGCGCCGCCATCGAACGCCTCGACGCAGGCACCGGCGAAGGCGGGCGAGAAGCCCGCGGACAGCTGCAGCGACGCCGACGTGGCCCCGGCGCGGCGCGCCATCTTCGGCTCGAGGCAGGTGATGTAGACCGGGATGGCGACGCCGGCGGCGACGTTCAGCCTCGCCCCGCCGAGCGTGAACGTGCGCCCGGCGAACTCGACCGGCTTGCGCGAGAACAGCCGGTCGAGCGCGCCGACGAAATCGCACACGGCGTCCTCCGCATGCTCGACCACCGCCCCCGACTGCGACAGGTCGAGCGGATTGCCGATGCCGATCGAGGCAGCCACCCGGCCCGGTGCGTACTCGGACAGCGTGGACAGCATCATCGCCACCGTGGTCGGGTGCGCGATGAACGGCGACAGGTTGGACGGCACGACCCGGATGCGCTGCGTCCCCGAGGCGATGATCGTCGCCAGGGTCGGCGCATCGCGCCCGCCCAGGTGCTGGCTCATCCAGATGCTCGATGCGCCAGCGGCTTCGGCCTCCCGCGCCAGCGCCCTCGCCTCGTCGAGACCCTCGAAACCCTCGAACCTGATGCCCAGCCGCTTCGGCTTCATGCGGTGCCCCCCCTGCGCCGGCCGCAGGCGTCGTGTGATCACACGAAGATAGCATGGCGCACGGGCCTTGAAGGTAGACTTGCCGCCTGAGTCCACAGCCCGCCGGAGCCCCGCCATGCAGACGCCGCCCATCTACCTCACCTCGAGCCAGTGCCAGTCCCTGCTCACCTCGCAGGACGTGATCGAGCAGATCGAGCGCGTGGTCGCCTGGGACGCGGAGGGGAAGATCCGCTGGCCGTCGCCGCGCAACATGAACATGCGCGACCTGCACGAGAACCACTACCACCTGAAGGCGTGCATCCTCGACCCGCTGGCGATCGCCGGCTTCCGCGTGGTCGCGCACCTTTCGACGGAAGAGAACTCGCGCAACGCGACGCGCTACGTGGTGGTGGTCGATGCCGAGTCCTCGCGCACGCTGGCCTTCGTCGACGAGACCTGGAGCTACGCGCAGCGCACCGTCGCCTCGATCGTGATGGCGGCGCGCAAGCTGGCGCTGCCCGACGCCGGCGTGCTGGCGCTGGTCGGCGCGGGAAACCTCGCCACCACCGCGCTCGAGTACTACTCGAAGCTGTTCAAGCTGCGCGAGGTGCGCGTGGTCTCGCGCCGCCCGCATACCCGCGAGGCGCTGGCGCAGCGTGCCGAGTCGCACTACCGGGTTCCCGCCCGCGCGATGGACAGCATCGAGGCGGCCGTGTCCGGCGCCGACCTGGTGCTCACCGCCACCAACAGCGGCAAGGCGCTGATCGAGGCGAAGTGGATCGCGCCCGGCGCGGTGGTCGCCACGCTGGACACCGCCGAGCCGGGCCGCGACTACGCCGAGCAGGCCGACCTGTTCGTCGTCGACAGCCGCGAGCAGCTGCAGAAGGAACTGCTCGAGCTGTTCGGCCCGGAAGGCCCGGGCTGGGTCGATGCCACCGTGGCCGAGGTGGTCGGCGGCAAGCATCCCGGCCGCACCGACCCGAAGCAGCGCGCGCTGATCGTCACCCAGGGCATGGCCAGCCAGGACATCGCACTGGCCTACCTCGCCTACCAGCGCGCGAAGGAACGCAACCTTGGAATGGCGATGCCGGAGGGCGGTGCCTGAGCGTTTCCGGGCACTCCCCGCAGCGGGCGCGGACTAGGCTAGGATGGCGGTACGGTGCATGTTCCCGCACCGCGACCCGCCCAAGGAGACTCGTCCATGGCCGCTCTTCAACCCGGCACTGCAGCGCCGGATTTCTCGCTCGCATCGCACACCGGTGCCACGCTCACGCTCGCCAGCTTCCGCGGCCGGCGCACCGTGGTGACCTTCCTGCCCTTCGCGTTTACCGGTGGGTGAAAGAATCAAGTGAGCGGGTTCCGTGAGAACTACGCACAATTCCAGGCACTCGACGCAGAAATCCTGCAGGTCAGTGCCGACCCCGTCCCGAGCCTGAAGGCCTGGGCGGAATCGCTCGGCGGCCTGCCGTTCCCGCTGCTGTCGGACTACTGGCCGCATGGCAGCATCGGCCGCGCCTATGGCGTGTTCAACGATGAACGCGGCATGGATGCCCGTTCGGTGTTCATCGTCGACGCGACCGGCACGATCCGGCACTCGCATGTCTACGCACCGGGCACCGTCCCGGAGAGCGCAGACCTGCTGGCGAGGCTCGCGGCCATCTGAGCGTGGAGGCGGCGGGCTGCAAGGCCTGCCGCCCCTCCCGACCGGTCCCCGGCGATCGCCTTGATCGCTGCAGCACGCAGCAATCTGCGTGACAATGCCTGCCCGTCGGCGTTCGCCGTACGCCTGGAGGCTGTCATGGCTGCACAATACGATCCCGTCGCGACCTTTCCCGTCGAATGCCGGGACATCGAGTTCCGCAAGGCGCCGGCGCGCACGCTGTTCGCGCGCATCTACCAGCCGATCGGCCCGGGTCCGTTCCCGCCGGTGCTGCACCTCCATGGTGGCGCCTGGAACAACAAGGACCGGCTGCACAATCCGATCATGGCGCATGCGCTGGCCGCCAGCGGGCTTCTGCTGGTGTCGATCGACCTGACGCGGGCACCGGAAGCCCCCTACCCGGCCAATGTGCAGGACGCGCACCTGGGCGTGCGCTGGCTGAAGGCGCATGCACGCGAATGGAATGCGGATCCGGACCTGCTCGGCATCGTCGGCAGCTCCAGCGGCGGCCATATCGCGCAACTGATCGGCATGAAGCCGCATGATCCGCAGTACGCCGCGATCCCGCTGCCCGAAGCACCGCAGCTCGACGCCACCGTCGCCTATGTCGCCACGCGCTCGCCGATCAGCAACCCGGTGGCACGCCGCGCGCAGGCGGAGAAAATGGGCAACAAGGAAATGATGAAGAAGTCCGACACCTTCTTCAGCACGCCGGACTCGATCCACCACGGCAACCCGCACGAAATTCTCGAGCGCAAGGAAAAAGTCAACCTGCTGCCCATGCTGATCATGCAGGGCGGGCTCGATGACAACGTGGTTCCGCCAATCCAGGAAGGGTTCGCGGCCGCCTACCGCGCTGCCGGCGGCGAATGCCAGCTCGAAGTATTCGAAGGCTGCGAGCACGAATGGACCGCCGTGCCCAGCCCCGCGGCCGACCGTTCGCACGACATGGTCAAGGCGTTCATTGCCAGGCAACTGCGGGCACTGCAGAAAGCCGCCTGACCGGCGGTGCAGGAGAAAAAACCCCGCCGCGGCGGGGTTTT
>JAIENF010000592.1 GCA_019751575.1 Burkholderiales bacterium | reverse complement strand
TTCACCCAGCGGCGACTCAAGTAGCCATAGATCTTCCCTTCGGGTCCTTCCACGCAAGCCGTACGGCGCGCCCTTGCGATGAGCTCGTGTTGCAACCAGCCCCGTCATCGACTGGATCTCATCCTGAGTGTCGCCAAGTCCACCAAGCCGCAGGCAGGCGTCGTAGCGGAATGGGACAGAGCTTCGAATGAGCGGTGGTGCTTCTCTCTCGCGGGAGCGCCGGTTCCTCAGTCTCGTGAGCCGGCGGCGAATATGAGTGGGGACGCATGGGTGTTGGTATGAGGCCTAACGTTCGAGTTAAGCCGCCTGCCTCCGCGGGCGGCTTGAACGAAGGGTTAGGCCGCACCGACCGCTGGAAGCCAAGTGTTGAGCTTTGCATCACCGTAGGTCCGTAGCACTTGAGAGATGACTACCTGATAGCCATTGAGCCAAGCCGACTGCTTGGACTTTGCCTCTAGGTGAGCTGGATGTCGCATGAGCTGTTCAAGCGCTTCCAGCGACTCCCAGTAGTACACGTTGGACACAAGTCCTGTCTTCGTGTTCTCCCAGGACTCCTCACCCAAGTAGCCTGGCGTCGACTTTGCGATCTGCGCGATGGTTTCGTCCAGTCGATAGAACTCGTCGTCCCACTCGCCCTTGGCAAAGATGAATGTTGCTGAGTACATGGGCTTCTTGTTGGCTTCGGATAGCTGACAACGGTAGGGTGTTCTTGTCGTTCGTGCCGCGCACCCGGAGCGCGCGGGCTCTTGGGTTTCGCGGCCTTGCTTGTGCGGCCTAACGCAGAGTTAAACGGACGACGCCAGCGGCGCCCCGCGAGTCGCAGACTATCCGAGCGCCGGCTCGCGGGGCGCCGCTGGTGGCGGTCCGATCGAACGACCGGTTAAACCGCGCCGTCACGCTCGCCGCGTGTTCTTGAGGACATAGTTTCGGAGGACTTCGTCCATACGAGATTGCCACCCGTCACCCGAGGCCCTGAAATACTCGATGACCTCTGGGCTGTAGCGCACCGAAACCAGTTGCTTGGGATTAGCCGACTTTGGTCGCCCGCGAAGAGTCGCTAGTGGAACCATCGACTTCAACTGCTTCGAGGTCAACGGCGGCGCATCAGGGTCGCCCTTTGCCGCAGCGACAAGCGCACGATCTTCGTCAATCGAAGGCATCACGATCGAAAGAGACTTAGATACTCTGGACATAGTGGTGCACATCGCGCCGAGTAGCACGGCGAAGACTGATCACTCGCCGGACGGCCCCACGCTCTACGAAGGCAACGTAGTACAAGATGTTTGATTCGGGTGCCAGGGCGATCATTCGGAGTTCAGAATAATCGAATCGCTCGTCAAGCCAGACCAATGCGGCTTCCCAGTCGAGATCGTTCTCTAGAGAGGGACACTCCGTGCTTTGCACGGTTGATAGCGTCTTTCGCTGGATCGAACTCGATACGCATTAATTACTGTAGCTACAGTAATGGCATCGTGTCAAGACACAGCTCGTTGCCGGCGACGCGGTTTAACGCAAAGTTGACCGGCCCCTTGCCGCAACGTGTCCGAGTCGACCGACCTGTTATCCCTTGCGTCACTCATAGTGAGTCCACATCCGAAGCACGCGAACCGACCTCTCCTTCTTGAACACCTCGTACACCAGCCGATGCTGGATGTTGATGCGACGGGAGTACGCACCCTGCAGGTCGCCAACAAGCTTCTCGAAGGGAGGTGGATTCTGGAATGGATCCTGTCCCAAAACCTCAATCAGTTCCTGTGCTTTCTCTTTAAGGCCAGCCGCCGAGAGCTTCTTTGCGTCCTTCAGTGCCTGCTTGGCAAAGACAACCTGCCACTTCACCAATTGACTTCTCTGGCGCTCTTCGCGAGAGGCTCAGCCATGCCCTTCTTGATCGATTCACGCATGCCAGGCACAGACAGGAGAAACAGAGTTTCCTGGATCGCATCCCAATCTTCGGCCGACACGAGTACGGCGCTACTACGTTTCCCCGCAATCACTACCGGCCGATGAGACTGGTTGGTCTCGTCGATCAGGCGGTACAAGTTAGCGCGGGCTTCGCTCGCAGTGACAGGGTTTCCCATAAGGCGCTCTCCAATGAGCGTAAACCGTACGCTTATGCGTACGCAAAGTCAAGCGCGACGGCTCCGGGAAGGGATAACGTGTCGTAGGGAGACAACCTGCTGGGTTTCGCTGCCGACTGTCTCCATGAGTCGGCGACTCCAGAACCGCATTACCTATTGACTTCAACAGCCTGAATCGAACTGTGCCGAACAAGCGGGCACTAATCCAGCGCGAAAGCCGGCGCGGGCCCTTTCCAAGGCGACCGTCTGGAGCCAGACGTGTCGGCTCAGCGGCGGTTGCGCCAGTCGTCCGCCTTGCGGCTTCCACCGCCCGGAAACTCGTCATCGACGGCGTCGGTCAGCATGCGTAGCACTGTGCCGATCTGCGAGGCCAGGGTGCCGAGGCCGCAGATCAGGACAAAGGCGCTCTGCTGGCTCGGACGCATGTTCGAGTCCCAGTACCAGGAGAAGAAGCCGACCAGCGAAAGCAGCGCGCCCAGCCCGAGGAACACGAGCAACTGCAACATGCGGCTGACTGTGCCGGACGGGGCCAGCAGCAGGCAGGCCCATGCGGACAGCAGGATGAAAACGGCGATGAGTTTCAAGGGTAGCGCCTCGGTACGTTCGAATCAGGGCGTTGAGAGAACTGTGCAAGACGTTCCGGCGCGTCACGAAAGCGTCAAGCCTGCCCCCGCAGTATCGCCAGCCGGTTAGGCGGCGCATCCGGCGCGAGGAAGTCCGGGATGGTTCGTTCCGTCCGCCGCGGCCGTGACAGGAAATCGACCGGCCACTCCGCGATCCGCTCCTCGCGGACATGCCGGTACTCGCCCGGCGTTGGCTCGTCGATGTATTCGCGCTGCAGGATCAGTGCGAGAGGCGCACCGCGCTCAGGATGGCACCAGACCCGGTACTCGAGCACCTCGTCCCAGACGTATCCGCCACCGGCTTTCGCGGTGGCCGGATAGGTGTCTACACGATCAGGCCACCTCGCCAAGCACCTCCAGCGCATTCAGCGAAAGAATGCGCTCCCGATGCGCATCAGTCAGTCCATCTACCTGCGCAAGCATCCCCAGCGGGTCATCTTCCGCCATGTCGAACGGCGCATCCGTTCCGATCATCACCCGGTCAGCACCGACCCGGCGGATCAGGAATCGCAACGACTCGACATCATGGGTCAGCGAGTCGAACCGGAAGCGGCGGAACTGGGACTCTGGCGGGTTCGAGGTGTTGGCCTTGGCTTCCTTGCGCACCTGGTAGCCGTGCTCGAGCCGGCCGAGCTGGTACGGCAGGTGGCCGCCGCCATGGGCGAGGATGAAGTCCAGGCCGGGCAATGCATCGAGCGTTCCGTCGAGCATCAGGTGCGAGGCCATCAGCGCGGTGTCGAACGGCAGCCCATGCGTGTTGCCGAGGTAGTAGCTGCACAGGTCCTTCGGCAGCGCACCGGCGATGTACGGATGTGCGAACACTGCCACCTTGAGTTCGGCCGCACGCTTGAGTACCGGACGGAACTTCGCGTCCGACAGCAGGTCGCCCTTCACCCGGCAGCCGAGTTCCACCGCGCGGAAGCCATGTTCGCGCGACGCGCGTTCGAGCTCGGTCACGGCGGCATCGATGTCCTGCATCGGCAGCGTGGCCATGCCGCGGAGGCGGGTCGGACGCGAAGCCACCATCGCCGCGATGCCATCGTTCAGCACGCGCGCGGCATCGAGGCCCTTGTCGGCGTCCAGCCAGTAGAAGAACACCACCGGTGAAACCGACAGCACCGAGATGTCGATGCCCTTGCGGTCCATGCCGGCGATCTTCGCGTCGACATCGTGGAACTCGGGAAACAGCGGCGAGCCGTGGTTGTCGTCGCGCACCAGCGATTCGTCGGCGCCGGTGCCACGCACCATCATGCCGAAGTCGCGCGGACGTTCGCGGATCGCCTCGACCATGGCCCTGGGCAGTACATGGCTGTGCATGTCGATCACTGGCGGCTTGTTACCCTTCATGTGGCTGCTCTCCTTCATGGCTGTAGATGCCCCGTCTTCACCAGGATCGTGCAGCCCTCGGTGCTGAACGGTCGATGCTGGCTCAGGTGCGGGCTGCGCAGCCAGCTGCCCGCCGGGTAGCGGCCGTGCTCGTCCTCGAACACGCCGTCGATCACGTAGATCTCCTCGCCGCCCCAGTGCCGGTGCGCCTGGAAGCGGGTGCCGGGTGCCCAGCGCACCAGCGCCGTGTGCTGGGTGCGGAATTCGCACAGCGGCATCACGCTCAATCCTTCGACCAGCCCCGGCCGCCACGGTGCAGTGGTGGTGTCGATCGTGACCTGTTGCAGGTCTTCGGGATCGACATGGCGCAGCTTCACGAACAGCGTGCAGCCAGTCACCGATCCGGGCGCATGGCTCGACCCTGGCGGATTGCGCAGGAAGGCCCCGGGGCCATGGCTCCCACCCTCGTCATGGAAGTCACCCTCGATCACGAAGATCTCTTCGCCCAGGTCGTGGCGATGGGTCGGGAAGTTCGAACCTGGCGCATAGCGCACGATCGACGTCGCGCGTGCCACCTCGCCGCCGTCGCGGTCGAGCATCTTGCGCCGCACGCCGGGCGAGGGCGAGTCGACCCAGTCGACGGCATGGGTGTCGATGGCGACGCGCAGGGTCAGGTCGGCGTTGATCTGCATGTGCTTCATCATGGCCCTTGCGGATCGTTCGCGGGCCGTTCGTGTATTCCCCCGTCACGCAGGTACAGCGTCCGCTCCCCGAACCATCCGATGTCTTCCGGGTCGTGGGTGATCATCACGATCGGTATGCCGATGCGGGTGAGCAGCCGGTCGAGCTCGGCGCGCGTGCGCTGGCGCAGTTCCGGGTCGAGCGCCGAGAACGGCTCGTCGAGCAGCAGCGCGCGCGGGTCGTTGACCAGTGCGCGCGCCAGGGCGACCCGCTGGCGCTGACCGCCGGACAGTTCATCGGGCCGCTGCAGCGCGACCTCTCGCAGCTCGAGGGCATCGAGCCATCGTTCGACTGCTTCGCCACCCGCGTCGCGAGGCGGGTTGCGCAGGCCGCTCGACAGTCCGAACGCGACGTTCTGCCGCACGTTCAGCCCGGGGAACAGGGCATAGTCCTGGAACAGGTAGCCGAAGCGGCGCGCCCGCGCGGGCACATGCACGCGCGCGCCCGAATCGAACAGGGTCTCGCCGCCGAACAGGATGCGGCCGCTGTCCGGCACGAGCAGGCCGGCGATCGCCTGCAGCGTCAGGCTCTTGCCGGCACCCGAGGGGCCGTAGATCACGGTGCGGCTCGCCGTCGTCTCGAACGCGACCCGCAACTCGAACCGGCGGCGCGTACCGCCGACCGACTTCGCGATGTCGACCGTGAAGCTCATCGCCGCGTCCCGGGCGGCACCAGCCGGCCCGCCAGCAGCAGCACGACGATGCAGGTGACCGAGGTGATCAGCACCAGCGTGTTGGCGATCGAATCCTGCCCGGCCTGCACCGCTTCGTACACGGCGATCGACAGCGTCTGTGTCTTGCCCGGGATGCTGCCTGCGACCATCAGCGTCGCGCCGAATTCACCCATCGATCGCGCGAACACCAGCAGCGTGCCGGCGAGGATGCCCGGCCAGGCCAGTGGCACCGTCACCCGGAAGAACACCGCCCACTCGCCCAGGCCGAGCACGCGCGCGGCCTGTTCGAGCTGCGGATCGACTGCTTCGAACGCGGTACGCGCGGCCTTCAGCACCAGCGGGAATGCGACCAGCGATGCGGCGATCACTGCGCCCTGCCAGGTGAAGATCAGGTTGATGCCGAAGGTGTCGTACAGCCAGCTGCCGAGCCAGCCGCGGCGGCCGATCACCACCAGCAGGTAGTAGCCGAGCACGGTCGGCGGCAGCACGAACGGCAGCGTGAGGATCGCATCGACCAGTTCGCGGCCGGGGAACGCCTTGCGTGCGAGCAGCCAGCCGACCGCCACGCCGAGCACCAGGTTGATGCCGGTCGCCCATGCGGCCACTTTCAGCGTCAGGCCGAGCGTGATCCAGACTGCGGGGTCGGGTGCGGTGATCAGCGCGGTCATGGCTTCAGGAATCCCTGCCGGGCGAGCACCGCCTGCGCCTGCGGCGACAGCAGGAAGTCGACGAAGCGGCGGGCGGTGTCGAGGCGGGGGCTGCCGGCGATCGCCGCGGCCGGGTAGAGGATCGGTGCCGCCGTCGGCACGGTGAATGCGACCCCCACCTTGTCCTTCATGATCAGCGCATCGGTCGCATAGACGAAGCCGGCATCGACTTCGCCGCGCGCGACATAGTCGAGCGCCTGGCGCACGTTCTGCGCGAAAATGGCTCGCGGCTCGATCGTCGTCCACAGCTTCGCGGCTTCGAGCGCCGAGCGCGCATAGCGGCCGGCCGGCACGCTGGCCGGGCTGCCCAGCGCGATCCGGCGGAACACGGGTTGCTGCAGGTCGGCGATCGCCGAGGGCCGGACCTTCGCGTCCGCAGGGACCACGACCACCAGTGCATTGCGTGCGAAGGTGCGGCGGGAACCGGTCGCCAGGAGCTTCTGCCGGTCGGCACGGTCGAGCGTCTCCTCGTCGGCCGAGGCGAACACATCGACCGGCGCCCCGCGCGCGACCTGCGCCAGCAACGCGTCCGAGGACGCGAAGTTGAACACCACCCGGGTGCCCGGGTTCTGCGCCTCGAACAGCGGCGCGAGTTCGCGGAACGCGTTGTTCAGGCTCGCCGCGGCCGAGACGGTGAGGTCGGCCGCGAAGGCAGGACAGGGGGCCAGCAGTGCACAGGTGACCGCCAGCAGCGCGCGGGCGCGGGCGCACAGCGCTCGCAATGACGTGCGCGTGGAGGACGTCGGGACGAAGGCTGCCAGCTGCACGGACGGTCCGGGTTCAAGCAGGTTGAAAGGGGTGGACGCGCAATATACAGGTCGTCGAGCAGCATTCAAACGCAGGCGGCACTCCGCCCGCCGCAGGACTAGAATCCGGGTTTTGCCGAAAGGCCCCGGAATGAAGGTTTCTCCGCTGGTCGGCGTCGTGATGGGCAGCGACAGCGACTGGGACGTGATGCAGCATGCGGTGGCGGTGCTCGCCGAGTTCGGCGTGGCGCACGAGGCGAAGGTGGTCTCCGCGCATCGCACGCCCGATGCGATGTTCGACTACGCCGCCACCGCGCGCAGCCGCGGCCTCGCCTGCATCATCGCCGGGGCTGGCGGTGCCGCGCACCTGCCCGGCATGCTCGCCGCGAAGACCTCGGTGCCGGTGCTCGGCGTGCCGGTGCCGTCACGCCACCTGCAGGGCCAGGATTCGCTGCTGTCGATCGTGCAGATGCCGCGCGGCATCCCGGTCGCCACCTTCGCCATCGGCGAGGCCGGTGCGGTGAACGCCGGGCTGTTCGCGGTGTCGCTGCTGGCCAATGCGGACGCAGCGCTGTGCGCGAAGCTCGAGGCCTATCGCGACGGGCTGCGGCGCAAGGTCGAGGCGATGACGCTGCCGCCGCAAGGCTCGACCAAACCCGCGCAGTCCCGACCATGATCGCACCGGGTGCCTCGCTCGGCCTGCTCGGCGGCGGCCAGCTCGGCCGCATGTTCGCGATGGCCGCGCAGTCGATGGGCTATCGGGTGACCGTGCTCGACCCGGGTGCCGACAGCCCCGCCGGCACCGTCGCCGACCGTCACCTGCAGGGCGACTACCTCGACGCCGAACGGCTGCGCGAGCTCGCCGCCACCTGTGCCGGCGCGACCACCGAGTTCGAGAACGTGCCGGCCGAGAGCCTGCGCTTCCTCGCCGGCCATTGCGTGGTCAGTCCGGCCGCCGAGAGCGTCGCCGTCGCGCAGGACCGCATCGCCGAGAAGTCGTTCCTGCGCGACAACGGCTTTCCGGTCGCGCCATTCCTGGTCGTGCGTTCGCTCGCCGACCTCGACCGTGCCGAGGCAGCGGGGCTGGTGCCGGGCATCCTGAAGGTCAGCCGCTTCGGCTATGACGGCAAGGGCCAGGCGCGGGTGCGCAGCCTCGACGAGGCGCGTGCCGCATGGACGGCGCTCGGCGGCGAGGCATGCGTGCTCGAACGCTGGCTGCCGCTCGCGCGCGAGCTGTCGGTGGTCGTCGCGCGCGGCTTCGATGGCGAGGTGCGCACCTTCCCGGTCGCCGAGAACCATCACCAGGGGGGCATCCTCGACGTGACCATCGTGCCGGCACGCGTGCCCGAGGCGCTGTCGGCGCAGGCGCGCGACAACGCGGTGGCGCTCGCGGCGAAGCTCGACTACCGCGGCGTGCTGTGCGTCGAGTTCTTCGTGCTCGAGGATGGCCGGCTGCTGGTGAACGAGATCGCGCCGCGCCCGCACAACAGCGGCCACTACACGATCGATGCCTGCGTCACCTCGCAGTTCGAGCAGCAGGTGCGGGTGCTGGCCGGCGTGCCGCTGGGCGACACGTCGCTGCATTCGCCGGTGGTGATGGTGAACA
>JAIENF010000304.1 GCA_019751575.1 Burkholderiales bacterium | reverse complement strand
CCGCCGCGCGCGCCGGCGCGGAAGGTAAGGCGTCTCGTGTTCGTGCTCGGCGACCAGCTCGACCGGCGGTCGGCCGCCTTCGACGGTTTCGATCCCGCCCATGACGCAGTCTTCATGGCCGAAGCCATCGAGGAATCCACGGCCGCGTGGAGCTCGAAGCCACGCACCGCCATGTTCCTCGCGGCGATGCGCCACTTCGCACAACAGGCGGCCGACGACGGGTTCCGTGTCTGGTACAACCGGCTGGACGACCCGGCCTGCGCGGCTTCGCTGGGAGAGGCGCTGTCGCAGGCGACCACGGTGCTCGAGCCGCAGTCCGTCTCGATGGTCACCCCGGGCGAATGGCGGCTGCGCGAGACCTTCGGGGCACATGCAGCGGCACCCGTGCTGCTGGAAGACCGGCACTTCCTGTGCAGCGGCGACGACTTCGAGCGGCATGCGAAAGGCCGCAAGCAGCTGCGGATGGAATTCTTCTACCGCGAGATGCGTGCGCGCCATTCGGTGCTGATGCAAGACGGTGGGCCGGCCGGCGGCCAGTGGAACTTCGACGTGGAGAACCGGAAGTCCTTCCCGGCATCCGGGCCGCGGGGCGTACCGTCGCCGGTCCAGTTCCCGCCAGACGCGATCACGCGCGAGGTGATCGCGCTGCTCGACCAGCGACTCGCCGCGCATCCGGGCGCGCTCGACCGGTTCGCCTGGCCGGTCACGCGTGCCGATGCGCTGTCCGCGCTCGAGGCGTTCATCGAACAGCGGCTGCCGCTGTTCGGCGACCATCAGGACGCGATGTGGACCGGCGAGCCGTGGCTCTACCATGCCCATCTCTCGGCGGCCATGAACCTGAAGCTGCTCGACCCGCGCGAAGTGATCGCCGCCGCCGAACGCGCATGGCGCGCAGGCCGCGTGCCCCTGCCTGCGGCAGAGGGCTTCATCCGCCAGGTGCTCGGCTGGCGCGAGTACGTCCGCGGCATCTACTGGCGCACCATGCCCGGCTACCTCGACCTGAATGCGCTGGACGCACGCCAGCCGCTGCCCGCCTTCTACTGGAACGGCGAAACGCCGATGGCCTGCCTGCGCGAGTCGATCGGACAGACGCTGGCGCTCGGCTATGCACACCACATCCAGCGGCTGATGGTCACCGGCCTCTATGCGCTGCTGCTCGGCGTCGACCCGAAGGCGGTGCACCGCTGGTACCTCGCGGTGTACGTCGATGCGATCGAATGGGTCGAACTGCCGAACACGCTGGGCATGGCGCTGCATGCAGACGGCGGCGTGATGGCCTCGAAGCCCTATGCCGCCACCGGGCGCTACATCGACCGGATGAGCAACTACTGCAAGGGTTGCCGGTTCGATCCCGCGGCCGCCAGCGGCAAGGACGCCTGCCCGTTCACCACGCTGTACTGGGACTTCCTCCTGCGTCACCGCCCCCGGCTGGCGAGGAACAACCGGATGGCCCTGCAGCTGAAGAACGTCGACCGCATCGGACCCGAAGCCCGCGCCGCGATCGAGGCGCGCGCCGGCCTGATCCGCGCCAACGACGGCATCCCGCCCATGGACATCCAGAAGGACCTCCTGCAATGACACGACCCGTACTGATCACCGGCGGTTCCGGTGGACTCGCCCTCGCGATCGCCGCGGCCCTCGACCCGTCTGCATGGACACCCGTGCTGGTCACGCGATCGCCGGCGAAGCTCGCCGCTGCCGGCACGCCGGCCATGGTCGCCGGGACCATCGAGGCAGACGTGTCGACCGAAGCCGGCGCCACTGCCGCGGTCGCCGCCTGCACCGAACGCTTCGGCCTGCCGGGCGCGCTGGTGAACGCGGCCGGCAGCACGCTGATACAGCCGTTGCACCGCACCGGCGAGGCGCAGTACCGGTCGGTGCTGGCGGCGAACCTGGACACCGCGTTCTTCTCGCTGCGCGCCTTCGTCGAGGCACGCCGGAACGCGGGCGCAGCCGCCGGCGGTGGATCGGTCGTGCTGTTCTCGACCATCGTCGCACGCATCGGCGTGGTCAACCACGAAGCGGTCGCGGCCGCGAAAGGCGCGATCGAGGCGCTGGTCCGTTCCGCAGCGGCGACCTATGCGCCGAACGACATCCGCGTCAATGCCATCGCACCGGGGCTGATGGAAACGCCGATGGCCGCGCCGCTGCTGTCGAACGACAACATCCGGCAGGCAGCCGCCCGGCAGTATCCGATCGGCGGCATCGGCCAGCCGGAGGAAGTCGCCTCGCTGGTCGACTGGCTGCTGTCGACGCCCGCGCGCCGGGTGACAGGACAGGTGATCGCGGTCGACGGCGGCTTCAGCACGATACGGCCGCTGATCAAGGGCTGAGACCGGGCGCGAGGTTTCACCATGCCGGGCAAGCCGCAGCCATTCAAGGGCAACAAGCAGTCGCTGCCGCAGAAGCCCTGCCTCGCCTGCGGCCGCCCGATGACCTGGCGCAAGCGCTGGCGCAACAACTGGGCGGAGGTGAAGTACTGCTCCGACGCCTGCCGTCAGCGCGGCTGAGGCAGTTCGAGCACGCGCTCACCGGCCACGACGAACAGGCGTTCCGCACCGTTGCGCTCGACCGTGAAGCCCCCGGTGAACGCACCGAACGCGGGCAGCACGCCGACGCCTTCGCCGAACACGAAGCACGGCGTGCGCACCCGGTCGCGCCCGCGTCCGTGCAGGGTCACCACCGGATGCACATGGCCGGCCAGCACGTAGCGCCCGGCCAGCGGCTCGGGATGGTGGCGCAGCGCGAACGGACCGATGTCGTGCGGATCCCGGTGCACCCGGATGTCCAGCGCCGGCGGCAGCTCACCCGCGTGCGCGTCATGGTTGCCGGGCACCAGCTCCAGCGACAGCGCCGGCCTTCGTCCACGCCAGTCGACCAGCGCATGGAAGGTGGCCGACCCGTGCAGCAGCCGGCCATGCATCAGGTCGCCGAGGAAGACCACCCGCTGCACGGCATGCCGAACGACCAGGTCGTCGAGCACCTGCAGGTTGCTCGCCGTGGTGCCCGACGGCACCGGCACGCCCAGCGTGCGGAACCGCGCAGCCTTGCCGAAGTGTGCATCGGCGACCATCAGCATGCGCTGCGCCGGCCAGTGCAGCGCCCGCTCGGGCAGCAGCTGCATCGCCTCGCCCGCGATCTCGATCGCGGCCGTCATCGGGCCTCTGCCGCCCGTTCCAGTTCCGCGACCATGCGCGCGATGCGGTCGCCGACCTTCTCGGTCGACACCTTCTCGCGGATGCGTGCAGCCATCAACGGGAAGGCGAACGGCGTCGGATGCTCGACCGCCACCAGCCGCAGCGTCATCGCCCGCATCCGGGCCAGCGTATCGGTCAGGCGCTCGAGGTCGAGTTCGTCGCGCATCACCTCGGCGCGCGCCTGTGCGAGCAGCAGGTTGCCGGGGTCGTGCTTCTCGAACACATCGTGCAGCAGGCCCGCGCTCGCCTGCAGTTCGCGTGCCCGCTTCGGCTGGCCGGGGAAGCCGGTGAACACCAGTCCCGACACGCGCGCGATCTCGCGGAACTGCCGGCGCGCAAGCTCGCCCGCGTTCAGGCTCTCGAGCAGGTCTGCCTGCAGGCGCCCGGCATCGAGCAGGCCGCCTTCGAACGCCGCCCTCCAGTCGACCGGCACCGGCGACAGCAGTTCGAAGCCGTAGTCGCTGACCGCGATGCTGAACGTGTTCGGTGCCGCGCGCGCCACGCGCCACCCGAGCAGCGAAGCAAGGCCGGTATGCACCAGGCGACCGCCGAACGGGAAGCAGAACAGGTGGTACCCCTCGCGCGTGCGCACGGTCTCGACCAGCAGCTCGTCCGCGCGCGGCACCAGCGACCAGCGCTGCTGCAGTTCGACCAGCCTCGATACCGCGCGCAGCTCCGGCAGGCTGCGGTCACCCGCACCCGCCCTTTCGATCAGTTCGACCACCGCCTGCGCGAGCTCGGTGGACAGCGGACTGCGCCCGCCCTGCCAGCGCGGCACCGCAGCCACGCCGGCCTTCGCGCGCTGCACGTATGCGGTCATCTCGCGGATGCGCACCAGCGACAGCAGCCGCCCGCCGAGGAGGAAGGCCTGGCCGGGCTTCAACCGGCTGACGAACGACTCCTCGACGGTACCGACCCGGCCGCCGCTGATGAACCGGACATCCATCGCGCTGTCGGCGGTGATGGTGCCGATCGACATCCGGTGCCGGCGCGCGATCGCGCGGTCCGGTACCCGGTAGCGTCCATCGTCGGACTGCACCACGCGCCGGTACTCGGGATAGGCATGCAGCGATCCGCCGCGGGTGACGAAGTCGATCGCCCAGTCGAAGGCCGCGCGATCCAGGTCGCGGTAGGCCCAGGTGGTACGGACCTCGGCGAACAGGGCATCGGCATCGAAGCCGCCGCCGAGCGCGACCGTCACCAGGTGCTGCACCAGCACGTCGATCGGGGCCTCCGGCGGCGTGCGCGCCTCCACCCGCCGCCCACCGGCCGCGATGCGCGCTGCCGCCGCCTCGATCAGCTCGAAGCTGTGCGTGGGCACGCAGGAGATGCGCGACACGCGGCCCGGTGCGTGCCCGGAGCGGCCGGCCCGCTGCAGCAGCCGCGCGATGCCCTTCGGGCTGCCGATCTGGATCACCCGCTCGACCGGCAGGAAATCCACGCCCAGGTCGAGCGAAGAGGTGCATACCACTGCCTTCAGCCGGCCTTCCTTCAGCCCGAGCTCGACCCAGTCGCGCAGCCGCCGGTCGAGCGAACCATGGTGGAGCGCGATCATGCCCGCCCATTCGGGCCGTGCCTCGAGCAGGGCCTGGTACCACTGCTCCGCATGCGAACGAACGTTCGTGAACACCAGGGTGGTCGATGCCGACTCGATCTCGCGCGCGACCGGCTCCACCATGCGCATGCCGAGGTGGCCCGCCCAGGGAAACCGATCGGGCGAATCGGGGATCACCGTGTCGACCAGCACCCGCTTCGGCACCTTGCCCTGCACCAGGACACCTGCCCGGCGGGTCGACCCGAGCAGCGCA
Source organism: Burkholderiales bacterium (assembly GCA_019751575.1). Lineage (GTDB taxonomy): Bacteria > Pseudomonadota > Gammaproteobacteria > Burkholderiales > CAIKXV01 > CAIKXV01. Next base: position 3,480 of record JAIENF010000304.1, on the reverse strand, counting down.
TCGCGCGCCTGGCCGAGGTTGCCGATGGTTGCCGACAGCCCCCAGATGCGCACGCCGGGATTGAACCGTGCCACGCGTGCCAGCGCGAGCTGCGCCTGCACGCCGCGCTTGCTGCCGAGCAGTTCATGCCACTCGTCGACCACCACCAGCTTCACGTTGCCCAGCAGCGACGCCGCATCCGCCTGGGCGAGCATCACCGACAGGCTCTCCGGCGTGGTGACCAGCGCGGTCGGCGGCTTGCGCTGCTGGCGTGCCCGCTCGGCGCTCGCGGTGTCGCCGGTGCGCGTGCCGACCGTCCAGTCGAGCCCGAGCTCCGCCAGCGGTTCGGCCAGCGCGCGCGCGGTGTCCGCCGCGAGCGCGCGCATCGGCGTGATCCAGAGCACGGTGTAGGGCCGTGCCTTCGGGCGCCGGCTGCCGCCGCGCAGCGCCTCGATCAGCGCGGCAAACCAGACCGCATAGGTCTTGCCGGACCCGGTGGTCGCATGCAGCAGGCCACTGTCGCCGCGCGCGCAGGCCTGCCAGAGCTCGCGCTGGAACGGGAACGGACGCCAGCCGCGCTGCTTGAACCAGCGCGCGAGTTCCGCCGGCAGGCGCAGCACGGTCGGCTTCGGCCCGGGGGCTGCGGCTTCGCCCGGTGGCATGGCCGATACGTCGCTCATGCGCCGCCTTGCCGCAGCCAGGCCACCCCGGCGATCCAGCCCTCCAGCGTATCGGTGCCGGGCGGTATGCCGAAGCAGGGCTGCCGCAGCGCCCAGCCCGCCTGCACTGCGCACACGATCGCGTCCAGCGTGTCGCCGCTGGCATCGGCCAGTGCACGGTCGAGCAGAGACTGGGGTGCCGACACCCGCAGGTCCAGCGGGTGCTCGCCGCGGCATAGCGCGTCCAGGATCACCGCCCTTGCCGCATGGCGCTGCGGCGTCTGCTTCGCCCGGGCATCGCTCTTGTACGACAGCCGGGTGATCGCGCGCACCAGGTGGCCCGGATAGGCCTCGACCGCCACCCGCTCCGGGTCGCCCTCGACATGGCCGGCGACGGTCACGCCCGCGCGCGCGAGGCGTGCCGCCCCCTCGAGGAACATCAGCGCCACCGGCGGATTCACCAGCTTCAGCGGACTGTGCGAAGCCGCCGGCCGGTCGACCGCGCGATGCGCGTAGCGATCACCGACCACGCGCGCCTGCCGATGCGCATCCAGGCAGGCGCGGAACGCGGCGCGCGGCATGGCCGCGCAGGCCAGCACGAGGCCGCGCCAGTCCGATGGCCAGCCGAGTTCGTCCACCGCCGTGCGCGGCAGCCCGAGCGGGAAGTCGAAGCCGCCGATCCACGGACCCGGTTCGGCCAGCAGGGCCTCGAACGCCGCGAAGGTCTCGAGCGCATCGACCGCTTCGACCTGGACCACCGGGCTCCCCGCAGCGCCGCCAGACAACCGCGCGCGCGCGACGGTGATCGGCTTCGCGCGGCGCGGCGCGCTGGTGAAGTCGATGCCGAGCAGGCGGAACGGATTCAGCATGCGCGGCTCACGACAGCGCGGCCGCGAGCGTGCGCAGCTGCTCGAGCGTGTCGGCGTCCTCGATCCGCTTGTCATCACGCAGGCGCAGGATGCGCGGGAAACGCACCGCGATGCCGGACTTGTGGCGCGCACTCTGCGCGATGCCTTCGAACCCGATCTCGCACACCAGCTTCGGCGCCACGCTGCGCACCGGGCCGAACTTCTCGACCGTATGCTGCCGGATGTATGCATCGACCCTTGCGATCTCGGCATCGGTCAGCCCCGAGTACGCCTTCGCGAACGGCACCAGCGCCCCTTCGTGCCAGAGCGCGAACGTGTAGTCGGTGTACAGGCTCGCGCGACGTCCGTGGCCGCGCTGCGCATAGACCAGCACGGCATCGATCGACAGCGGATCGACCTTCCATTTCCACCATTCGCCCGCCGGGCTCGATCGGGTGCGCCCGATGCCGTACGGCGCATCCACCCGCTTCAGCATCAGGCCCTCCACGCCGCGCGCGCGCGCGTCCGCCCGCAGCGCTGCAAGCCCGGGCCATGTCTGCGCCTCGACCAGGGGCGACACCTTGATCGCGCCCTCGCCCAGGCGTTGCACCACCGCCTCCAGGCGTGCGCGTCGTTCGGAGAACGGCGGGGTACGCAGGTCCATGCCCTCGTGTTCGAGCAGGTCGTAGGCAATGTACGCGACCGGTGCGCGCGACAGCACCGCGGCCGAGAGCTTCGTGCGGCCGATGCGCTGCTGCAGCAGGGCGAACGGCGCGACCCGTCCGTCCCGCCATGCGACCAGTTCGCCATCGAGCACGCAGCCATCGGGCAGTTCGCCGGCGGCAGCCGCGACCTCCGGGAAGCGCGGCGTCACGCGTTCCTCGCCGCGCGACCACACGAAGGTCTCGCCGCTGCGGCGCACGACCTGGGCACGGATGCCATCCCATTTCCACTCGGCAGCCCAGTCGCGGCGTTCCCCCAGGGCCTCGACCGGGCCCGGCAATGCATGGGCGAGGAAGAACGGATAAGGCCGACCCGGTGGCACCGCGCCTTCGTCACGCTCGACCAGCCGAAGCCAGGCATCGGCATCGGGCCTCCAGTCGCCCGCCAGCCGTTCGGCGATCACCTGCGACGGCAGGCCGCTCGCCTCGGACACGCCCTGAACGACCAGTTGCCGCGACACGCCAACCCGGAAGCCGCCGGTGATCAGCTTGTTCCAGACGAAACGTTCGTGGGCGTCGAGTTCGTCCCACCACCCGTTGAGCATCGGAGCGAGCAACTCGGGCGCCGTGCCGCGGATCCTGAGCAGCCGCTGCTCCACCCATTCCTGCAGCGGCACCGGCGTCGCCCCGCCGGATGCCGGCGGCAGCAGCAGCGCGATCGTCTCGGCGAGGTCGCCCACCGCCTGGTAGCTTTCCTCGAACAGCCAGTCCGGGACCTGCGCACGCTCGGCGGCGATCGCACGCAGCACCTTCACCGGCACCGCCTGCCTGGGCCTGCCGCCGCACAGGAAGTACACCGCCCAGGCGGCATCGGCCGGCCTCGCGTGTCCGAAGTACAGGGCCAGCGCCGTGCGCTTGGCACGGGTGGACGTGGTGGCGTCGAGTGCGCGATAGAGCGCGGCGAACTCACGCATCGACGCGCCCGCCCTCCGAAGGGTCGTCCTGCGCCGGCGCGGGCAGGTCCACCGCTGCCGGCTCATCCTGCTCGCCCGTGTACTGCGCGTCGAACTCGCGTGTCTCGAACGTCCTCGCATCCAGGCCGCGGTCGCACAGGTAACGCGTCAGCGATGCGGCATGGCCATGCGTCGCGTACACCCGGGACGCCCCGCTCGCTTCGATCGCACGCAGCAGGCCGGGCCAGTCGGCATGGTCGGACATCACGAAGCCGCGGTCGACGGATCGCCGCCGCCGCGCGCCGCGCAACTGCATCCAGCCCGACGCGAACGCATCGCTCGCGTCGGGGAAGCGGCGCAGCCACGGCGTGGATTGCGC
>JAIENF010000770.1 GCA_019751575.1 Burkholderiales bacterium | reverse complement strand
CCAGCGCACCGCGCGCATCCACCGCCATCAGCCCGGACAGGAACAGCAGGTCGCCGGCACGCACCGCCTGCGGATGACCGGCGAACGCAGTCGGCACGCCAGCATCGATCACCTTCTTCTTCGTGCGCCCGCCGTTCTTCAGGCTGATCGTGTTGATCTCGATGCGCCCGGTCTCGCAGATGAAGCCCGGGTTGGACGTCGTGATGATCGTGGTCGCCGGGATGTCGCCGCCGAACTGCTCGGCCCACACCTCGTTGAAGGCCGGTACGTCGTCCATGTCGCGCAGGTAGACCTGCGCCTTCACCACGTCGGCCAGCGTGTTGCCGACCACTGCCAGCGCCGGCTTCAGCTTGCGCTCGATGGCGAAGCCCGCCTCGAGCTTGATCGGCGTGCCCTTCCACAGATGCCCTGCGGGCATGCGTGCCGCCGGATCGAGCGGCCCCTCTTCGGTCTTCAGCGCCTCCGAGGTCTGGCCGGCGATGAACACATGGTCGCCGCAGGTGAGCACCGGGCTGTAGCCCGAGGTCGCATGCACCGGCAGGTTGGCGGGGCGATGCTGGGTCGGCGTGAAGCCGCTGTCGGTGCCCACCGCCATGAGTTGCACTTCCATGTCCTGCCCGTCGAGCAGGAACTTCTGGTGCAGGTTGGACGTGCTCGGCGGCACATGGCCGCGGAAGAACTCGCGCCGCACCTCGTGGTACGCATCGACCACATGGCCGCCGGTGTAGTACTGGTCCACGCGCACCACATGCGCGCGGTCGCTGCCGCCAGCCTTCAGCACCTTCGCGAAGTTGGCGAACACCTGGCGCGCCTCCTTCTTGTACTTCGGCACGGAATGGCGGGGCGCCTCGGCATCGACCACGTCGGGCGCCATGCCGTTGACGAAATCGGCCGTGCCCTTGTGGCCGGTGGCGAACACCCAGCGGCCGGCGCGGATGCCGGGGGCATAGCGCACGTTGCCGGGCTGGATCTCGACCGGCAGCAGCGCGGTGACCGCGCCCTGCTGCAGGCTTGAAGGGGTCTTTCGGGTAGCCATGGAGGGTCCGTTGTTGATCGATGTACGATTGTAGCGGTCGTCGGCGGAATCGACTGCACGCGACGACAAGCCACGCAACGAAGCGAGGACACGCGACATGACCCCTGCACCTGGCACCGACAGCATCGAGGCCCGCCTCGCCGCGATGGGCTACACCCTGCCACCACCGTTCACGTTCCCGAAGAACAACCGCACCGGCTGCACCCGGGCCGGCAGCATCCTGTACCTGTCCGGCCACGGCCTCGACCTGCCGAAGCTGCCCGGCGTGCGGCAGGCCGGCAAGTTCGGCGTCGACATCACCGTCGACGAAGGTTATGCGACCGCCCGCGCGGTGGCGCTTACCATGCTGGCGACGATCAAGGCGCACTGCGGCTCGCTCGACCACGTGAAGCGCGTGCTGCGCCTGTTCGGCATGGTCAACTGCACGCCGGACTTCCACCAGCCTCCGCAGGTGATCGACGGCGCATCGGACCTGTTCTTCGAACTGTTCGGGCCGGACGCGGGCTGCCATGCACGGTCGGCGGTCGGGCACGTGTCTCTGCCGCGCGGGATCGCGGTGGAGATCAATGGAGAGTTCGAACTGCATCCCGCCTGAGGACGTCGAGCGATCAACCCACGTCGAACCGTATCCCCTGCGCCAGCGGCAGTTCGTCCGAGTAGTTGATCGTGTTCGTCGCGCGACGCATGTAGGCCTTCCAAGCATCGCTGCCGGATTCGCGCCCGCCGCCCGTTTCCTTCTCGCCGCCGAACGCAACGCCGATCTCCGCGCCCGACGGGCCGATGTTCACGTTGGCGATGCCGCAGTCGCTGCCCGCGGCTGACAGGAAGCGTTCGGCTTCGCGCAGGTCGGTGGTGAAGATGCTCGAGGCCAGGCCCTGGGCCACGGCGTTGTTCAGCGCGATCGCCTCGTCCAGCGTGCGGTAGCGCAGCACGTACAGGATCGGCGCAAAGGTCTCCTGCTGCACGATAGCGGTCTGCGCCGCCATCTCTACCAGCGCAGGCGCGCGGTAGCAGGCCTGCGGATGCGTGTCGCGCAGGCGCGGCTCGCCGCCGAGCAGGGTACCGCCTTCGGCCGCGGCCGCGTCGAGCGCGCGCTGCATCGCCTCGCCGGCCGACGCATCGATCAGCGGCCCGACCAGCGTACCGGGTTCGCGCGGGTCGCCGACCGCCAGCGTCGGCCACAGCGCACGCAATCGCGGCAGCAGCCGATCGGCGATCGATTCATGCACGATCAACCGCCGCAGCGTGGTGCAACGCTGCCCTGCAGTGCCGACCGCGGAAAACACGATCGCGCGCAACGCGAGGTCGAGGTCGGCCGACGGTGCGACGACCATCGCGTTGTTGCCGCCCAGTTCCAGCAGCACACGGCCGAAGCGGGCGGCGACCACCGGCGCCACCGCGCGGCCCATGCGCGTGCTGCCGGTGGCGGACACCAGCGCGACCCGCGGATCGGCGGCCAGCGCCTGTCCGACCGAGGCATCGCCGTGCAGCACGGTCGACAGCGCCGGCGGTGCCGCGTCGAAGCCTTCGCAGGCGGCTTCGAACAGCCGCTGGCAGGCGATCGCGGTGAGCGGCGTCTTCTCCGACGGCTTCCATACCACCGCGTTGCCGCACACCCAGGCGAGCGCGGCGTTCCACGCCCACACCGCGACCGGGAAGTTGAACGCCGAGATCACCCCGACGACACCCAGCGGATGCCAGGTCTCCATCATCCGGTGGCCGGGCCGCTCGGAGGCGATGGTCAGTCCGTGCAGTTGCCGCGACAGCCCGACCGCGAAGTCGCAGATGTCGATCATCTCCTGAACTTCGCCCAGGCCTTCCTGCAGGATCTTGCCGTTCTCCAGCGTGACCAGCCGGCCGAGGTCGTCCTTCGCCGCGCGCAGCTTCATGCCGAAGCGGCGCACGAGTTCGCCGCGCAGCGGTGGCGGCACGCTGCGCCAGGCGGCGGCAGCCGTCGAGGCCTGCGCAACGGCCTGCGCAACGCCGGCGGTGCCGGCAGGCATCACGCTGCCGATGGGCGCGCCATCGATCGGCGAGTGCGAAACGAGGGATCCGGGGTGCGCGGAAGCAGCCGACGCCGACACCGAAGCCTCCACCCCCAGCCGCGCGAGGATCGCGGCCACGTCCTGTGCCGGCGTCATTGCACCACCCCGCTGATTGCCATCCTCATCGCCTCGCCCTCCGTTGCGGACGATTCTAGCGTCCACCCGGCGGCAGGCCGGCATTCCCCTGCTCGATCACCGCCGCCAGCTGCTTCGACGTATCGAGCAGGTGCTGCCCGAGCAGGCTGCACACCGCCACCTCGTTGCCGAGCCGGTACGCGGCGAGGATCGCGTGATGCTCCTCCTGCGCGCGATAGCGGTAGTCCGACCGGCTGAGCAGCACCCGGATGAAGCGGTCGATCTGGTTGTTCAGCGTGCGGATCATCGACACCATGCGCGGCCGGCCGGCGCGTTCGTACAGCGTGCTGTGGAAGGTCCAGTTGTGTTCCATCCAGCGGTCGACATCGGCGGTGCGCTCGGACAGGTCGAGGCTGTCGGCCGCGCGGGCATGGATGTCGGCGTCCGCCTGCGGCAGCGCCCAGCGCACCAGCTGCGTCTCGAGCGTGCAGCGGATCTCCAGCAGTTCGGTCGCCTCGTCCGGGGACAGGCTGGCCACCACCGCGCCGCGGTTGGGCCGGATCGACACCAGCCCCTCGGCCGCGAGCTGGCGCAGCGCCTCGCGGACCGGGATGTGGCTGACCCCGAAGCGCTGGGCGAGCGTTTCCTGCCGCAGCGCTTCGCCGACGGCGATCGTGCCGCGCAGGATGTCGGCGCGCAGCGCGTCGGCGACGGCATCGACCGACAGGCGTTCGACCGGTTCGCGCGGGGTCATCGGAGGTCCACCGTCACCAGCCTTTCGTATATCGAAAACCGGCCAGTCGGCATGCGTCTTGCATGAACAGGCCTTAAACCGCGCTGCCGGACACAAAACCGTGCCTTCCGTGCACCACGTTGGATCACATCATATACAAAATGCACCGTTCGCCGACCGTCGAGGCCCGTCCATGATCACCGCCATCGTCCGCTACCGCCTGCCGCCGTCGATCGACCATGACGCCTGCCTGGCCCACTTCAACATGATCGCGCCGGGCTTCAGGGAAGTGCCGGGGCTGATCAGCAAGCACTTCATCTGGAGCGAGTCGGGCACCGCCGGCGGCGTCTACCAGTGGCAGTCGCTGGACGCGGCGAAGGCGTTCTACACCGGCCCCTGGCACGACGGCATCGTCGAGCGCTACGGCATGGCGCCGGAGATCGAATTCTTCACCGTGTTCGCTCTCACCGACAACGCACGCGGCACGGTCGAGCCGATGGCTGCGCCGCGCGGCTGAACCACCCCACCCCACCGGAGACCCGCATGAACCGTCGCTCCTTCCTCAACAAGTCCGCCGGCAAGGCGGCAGTCCTTGCAGCGGCCACCACGGCCGCTGCAACCGTGTCCGCGCCGGCGATCAGCCAGGGCCGGATCGAGTGGCGGATGGTCACCGCATGGCCGAAGGGGCTGCCGGGCCTGGGCACCGGCGCGGAACGCCTCGCCCAGCGCATCACCCAGATGTCCGAGGGCCGGCTCACGGTGCGCGTGTTCGCCGCCGGCGAGCTGGTGCCCGGCCTGCAGACCTTCGAGGCGGTGCAGAACGGCACCGCCGAGATGGCGCACGACACCCCCGGCTTCCATCTGGGCAAGCATCGCGCGTTCGGCTACTTCTTCAGTGCGCCGTTCGGCATGAGCTACACCGAGCACGTCGCCTGGCTCGAGTACGGCGGCGGCCAGGAACTGTGGGACGAGCTGTCCGCGCAGTTCGGCCTGAAGAGCTTCGCGGTCGGCAACATCGGCACGCCGCCGTTCGGCTGGTTCAAGAAGGAACTGCGCACCGTCGCCGACCTGAAGGGCGTGCGCATGCGCATGCCGGGCCTGGGTGCGGAGATGATCCGCCGCGTCGGCGCAGTGCCGACGCTGATGGCGCCGGGGGACGTGTTCCCCGCGCTGCAGTCGGGCGCGCTCGATGCCGCCGAGTTCACCGGGCCGGCCAACGACATGGCGCTCGGCTTCCACCAGGTGTGCAAGTTCTACTACTGGCCTGGCATCCAGAAGCAGGGCGCGATCCAGCAGGCGATCATCAGCCAGAAGGCCTGGAACGCACTGTCGCCGTCGCTGAAGGCGATCGTCGAACACGCCTGCCAGTCGTGCCACCAGGACATGCTGGCCGAGTACAACTGGATCAACGCACGCGCCTCCGACACGCTGCGCCAGAAGCACGGGATCAAGTTCCTGCGCCTGCCCGACGAGATCCTCACCGCGCTGGGCACGGCAGCCGGCGAACTGCTGGTCGATGAGCGCGCCAAGCTCGATCCGCTCGGCCGGAAGATCTTCGATGCCTATTTCGCCGCGCGCAACACGACATCCGCGCTGACCGAAGTCTCCGACCGCGCGATGTTCAATGCCCGGTCGCTGAAGTTCAAGTATGTGTGACCTGCGCCGCCGGCGGCATGTCCCGTACTGACACCCTGCTGCTCGGCGCCGCCGATGCGATCGACGCCCTGAACGACCGCATCGGCCGCACCACCGCCGTGCTGTTCCTGGCGACGGTGGTGATCTGCTTCGCCACCGTCTACCTGCGTTATGCGCTGGGCGTCGGCATGACCTGGCTGCAGGAGCTTTACATGTGGACGCATGCGGCGGCGATCATGTTCGGCGCCGGCTATTGCCTGCTCAAGGGCGGCTTCGTGCGCATCGACATGTTCTATGCCCGCATGTCGGCGCGCCACAAGGCGATGGTCGACCTGTTCGGCACCTTCGTGTTCATGGCGCCCTTCCTCTGGATGATGGCTGCCTACGGCTGGCCGTTCTTCGCCAGTTCGCTGAAGATGAACGAGGCCTCGCAGTATGCGGACGGGTTGCCGCGGCTCTACCTGCTCAAGGGCACCTTCCTGGTTTTCGTCGCGCTGGTCGGACTTCAGGGCGTCTCGCTCGTATGCCGGTCGCTGGTGGCGCTTCGCATCCGACCGGCGGAATCCGGAGGCGCCGCCTGATGGACCCGATCCTGCTCGGCGAGATCCTCGCGGTCGCGCTGTTCGCCTCGATCGTGTTCATCCTGATGCTCGGCTATCCGGTCGCGTTCACGCTGCCCGGTATCGCCGTGCTGTTCGCGGTGCTCGGCTGGTCGCTGGGCGTATTCGACCTGAGCTACTTCAACTCCCTGCCGCTGCGCTACTGGGGCATCCTCACCAACGACGTGCTGATCGCGGTGCCATTGTTCGTGGTGATGGGCGTGCTGCTGGAACGCTCGAAGATCGCGGAAGACCTGCTGACCACGATGGGCCAGCTGTTCGGCCCGGTGCGTGGTGGGCTGGGCATCTCGGCGATCATCGTCGCCACGCTGCTCGCGGCATCCACCGGCATCGTCGGCGCGACGGTGGTGACCATGGGCCTGATCAGCCTGCCCTCGATGCTCGCTGCCGGCTACGACAAGCGGATGGCGAGCGGCCTGATCTGCGCCTCGGGCACGCTCGGCCAGATCATCCCGCCGTCCACCGTGCTGGTGGTGCTGGCGGTGGTGCTGCAGAGCGCCTACAGCCAGGCCCAGATGGCCAAGGGCAACTTCCAGCCCGAGACGCTGTCGGTCGGCGACCTGTTCGCGGGTGCCTTCCTGCCCGGGCTGCTGCTCGCCGGCCTCTACATCCTCTGGGTGGGCGGCCGCGCGTTCTTCCTGCCGCATACCGCACCCGCGCTGGTGCTCGATGCGGCCCAGAAGGCGTCGCTGCCGCGCCGCGTGGTGATCGCACTGGTACCGCCGCTGCTGCTGATCGTCGCGGTGCTCGGTTCGATCATCGCCGGCGTGTCGACCCCGACCGAGTCCGCGTCGGTTGGCGCAGTCGGTGCGCTGGTGCTGATGCTGGTCCGCATGCTGTCGGAGTGGTACTCGCGCAGCCTGTCGCCGGAACGGGTCGAGCGTTTCAACTTCTGGTTCTGGATCGCGTTGCTGGCGCTGCTCGCGATCGTCGATCTGGTCGCCGGTGCGCTCGGCCTGCTCACGCTGGCGGTGGTGCTGATGGTCGGGCTGCTCGCCTGGGCGCTGCTGCTGCGCGGCACCCGCGCGCAGTGCATCCGTTCACTGACCGAGACCGGCACCTCGAGCCTGGTGATCACCGGCATGGTGTTCGTGATCTTCTTCGGCGCCAGCGTGTTCTCGATGGTGTTCTCCCGCCTGGGCGGCGAGAACCTGGTGCACGAGTTCCTGAATGCGATGCCCGGCGGAGCCGATGGCGCACTGTTCGTGGTGATGGCGATCATCTTCGTGCTCGGGTTCTTCCTCGACCCGTTCGAGATCATCTTCATCGTGGTGACGCTGGCCGCTCCGGTGCTGCTGAAGATGGATGTCGATCCGGTCTGGCTCGCGATCCTGATCGGCATCAACCTGCAGACCAGCTACCTCACGCCACCGTTCGGATTCTCGCTGTTCTACCTGCGCGGGGTCGCGCCACCCGAGGTGACCACCGGCGACATCTACCACGGGGTCAGTCCGTTCGTCGCAATCCAGGTGGTGTGCATCTTCCTGGTCTGGTACTTCCCCGCGCTGGCGACCTGGCTGCCGAAGGTGATCTACGGCTGAACACCCGGCCCTACTGCCTGCCGGCAGCCCGCTCGCGCCACGCATCCAGGCTGATCGGACCGGCCCCGTGCACCGCCAGCAGCAGCAACCCGCCGATCAGCGCGAGGTTCTTCACGATCTGGTCGACGTAGGCCATGCCCAGGCCGCCTGGCGTGCCGACCATCGGCACCATCAGCGAGGTCACGCCGAGGAAGAAAACCACCAGCACCCCTGCCGCGAGCCTGGCCCGGTAGCCGATCACCAGCATCAGCCCGCCGGCGAACTCGATCAGGATCGTGACGTACAGCGCCACCTGCGCCATCGGGAACGCCTGGAGCGCATCGGCCTGCACGCTGCCCATCAGCGCGCGCACCTTCATCGCCGCATAGCCGATCAGGATGGGCGCGAACAGCAGGCGGGCGATCAGGGGACCATACCGGGAAACGAAGCCGCTGCGCTGCTCGGGGGCGTTCTGGGGTTTCAACGTGTCTCCCTGGGGTCGCACTGCAGGAATGCCGCCCGCGCTGCGGCAGCGGCGCGATGTTACCGCAGCGCACCGCGCGTGGGATCTCGCGGGAACCCGGGGACCGGTCCGACCGGTCGTGCCACGCATCGAGGCCGCCGGTCGGAGCGAAGGTTCATGGCAGGTCGAACACCAGCACCTCGGCAGTTCGTCCCTGCTCGAGCACCAGTTCATGCTCGCCCTCGGCCTTCAGGGCATCGCCGGCCGACAACGACTGCCCGTTCACGACGACTTCGCCGCGCGCGACATGCACGTAGATGCG
>JAIENF010000528.1 GCA_019751575.1 Burkholderiales bacterium | reverse complement strand
CTGAGCGACGGAAGGAAGAAACAATGCGCATCGCGATCATGGGCGCCGGCGGCATCGGCGGGTACTACGGGGCGAAACTCGCCGCGAGCGGCAACGAGGTGGTGTTCATCGCGCGCGGTGCGCATCTCGATGCGATCCGTGCCAAGGGTTTCTCGCTGGTCGGCCCGGCGGGGGACATCCACCTGCCGAAGGCGGTCGCCACCGACGACCCGTCCACGGTGGCGCCGGTCGACGTGGTCCTGTTCTGCGTGAAGCTGTTCGACACCGAAGCCGCCGCACGCGCGATCGCACCGCTGCTCGACCGGGGCGGCATCTGCATCAGCCTGCAGAACGGCGTCGACGGCCAGCATCGGGTCGGCGCGGTGGCGGGTGGCGACCGCGTGCTCGGCGGGCTCGCGTTCGTGTCGGCGGTGATCGAGACACCCGGCACCGTGCGCTACAACTCGGCGAACCCGGCACTCGAGTTCGGCGAGGCGGACGGCAGCCTTTCGGAGCGTGCCGTGCGGTTCCGCGACGCGTGCATCGCGGCCGGGTTCGGTGCCACGGTGGTCAAGGACATCCGCGCCGCGCAATGGAACAAGTTCATCGGCCTGAGCACCAATGCGGCGCTGACCGCGCTCGCGCGCCGACCTGCCGGCGTGGTCTACCACGACCCCGACCTGCTCGAGATCGCGCGGCAGGGCTTTGCCGAGGCCGCGGCAGTGGCACGCGCGGTCGGCATCGAACTGCCGGCCGACATCGTGGATGCGCTGGTGAAGAAGCACCAGGGCTTCCCTGCAGACATGTATGCGTCGATGTACCACGACCTGAACCGCGGCAAGCGGCTCGAACTGGAAAGCCTGTCCGGACTGGTGGTGCGCAAGGGCCGCGAGCACGGCGTGCCGACCCCGGTGCATGCGATGGCCTATGCCTGCCTGAAGCCGTTCCTGAACGGCAGCGCCGGCTGAGCCTGTCCTCGGTCGATCGATGTCGGCGTCCTGATGTATCCGGCGGCGTGTCCGAAGTGCGCGACGCCGCGCGGGCGCGGGGCGGCCGGGCCTGCGCTGTCGTGCGCGCAGTGCGGGCTGGTGTTCTCCAAGTGGGTGGACGCGCAGTCGGGACGCAATGCCGGTCCGGAGGAGCCTGCAGACGGCCGGCACGGCTCGATATGGCTGGAGGGCCGGGTCGGCGGGTTCCTGGCCCGGTTGACCGTGCCGCCGCAGGCGATGGGCAGTGGATCGCGCATCGCCCATGGCCTGCTGCTCGCGGCCCTGTTCCTCTACAGCTGGCCGTTCATCCTGGGCGACGTGCGCACCGCGGATGCCTGGAACGGCTTCCTGCACGGGGTGAACCTGGTGTTCCACGAGGCCGGTCACATGTTCATGATCCCGTTCGGCCGCTTCATGCATGTGCTCGGCGGCACGCTCGGCCAACTGGCGATGCCGCTGGTGGTGTGCGTCGCCTTCATCGTCAAGCGCGACGACACGGTCGGTGCATCGGTCGGGCTGTGGTGGTTCGGCCAGAGCCTGACCGACTGCGCGCCCTACATTGCCGACGCCCGCAAGCTCCAGCTCGAACTGCTCGGCGGGGGTACCGGCGCCGAGCGTGACGGCCACGACTGGGAGTACCTGCTGAACACGCTGGGCATCGCGCAGTACGACATCCTGCTCGGCAACCTGGTCAAGCTTGCCGGCGGTGCCGTGATGCTGCTGGCGGTGGCCTGGGGCGGCTGGATGCTCTGGCGCGCAGCCGGGGACGCGGCGGGGCGGTGACCGCAGGGGTCAGTCCGGATCGGGCAGCCCGTCGAACACGCGGATGATGCCTTCGTTGAACACCGAGCTCAGTCCCTCGAAGTAGGCGTCGTTCGGCTGGTAGCGGCGCCGGAAGTCGACCTTCAGCAGGTCGCGGCGATAGATCAGCAGGTCGATCGGCATGCCCACGGTGACATTGCTGCGCAGGGTGGATGCGAACGAGATCAGCGCGCACTTGGCGGCCTTGCCGAGCGGGGTTTCGGCGGTGACCACGCGGTCGAGCATCGGCTTGCCGTACTTCACCTCGCCGATCTGGAAGTAGGGCGTCTCGCGCGTGGCCTCGACGAAGTTGCCGGCGGCATAGATGTTGAACAGGCGCGGCTCTTCACCGGCGATCTGGCCGCCGACGATCAGCGACACCGCGAATTCGTAGCCGAAGCTGCGCAGCGCCTCGCTGTCGAGCCGGTGCACCTCGCGCACCGTGTCGCCGATCAATTGGGCGACATTGAACATCGTGGTGGCAGTCCACAGGTTGACCTGGCTGGCCGAGTGCAGGCGTTCGTTCAGCAGGTTGATGACCTTCTGCGTGATCGCGAGGTTGCCGGATACCAGCAACACGATCACCCGGTCGCCGGGACGTTCCCACACCGACATCTTGGGCACGACGGCGATGTGGTCGGGCCCGGCGTTGGTCCGGGTGTCGGACGCGAACACGATCCCGTCCTCGACATGGATGCCGCAGCAGTAGGTCATGACTTGCGCTGGCTGCTGCCACCCGCGGCGTCGGGCGTGGAGGCAGTCGTGGAGGGGAGCCCGGCCGCGTGCTGCGACGCGGCGCTGTCCAGGTTGAGCACGTCCACCGAAACCTTCATGCCCATCTTGCCGCCGCCGAAGATGATGCCCTTCAGCGGCGTGACGTCGGAGTAATCGCGGCCCCAGGCCACGGTGATGTGCTGCGTCTCGGGCACCTGGTTGTTGGTGGGGTCGAAGTCGACCCAGCCCGCGCCCGGCACGAATACCGAGAACCAGGCGTGCGACGCGTCCGCCCCCACCAGCCGGGGCTTGCCCGGTGGGGGCAGCGTCTCGATGTAGCCGCTGACATAGCGCGCGGCCAGGCCCTGCGATCGGATGCAGCCGATCGCCAGGTGCGCGAAGTCCTGGCAGACGCCTCGGCGGTGTTCGAGCACCTGTTCGAGTGGCGTCGACAGGGTGGTGAACTCGGGGTCGTAGCGGAATTCGCGGTGGATGCGCTCCATCAGGTCGTGCACGGACTCGAGCAGCGATCGTCCGCGCGGAAAGCTGCTGGCTGCATAGTCGGCGAGCCTGGCCTGCGCCGCGACCAGCGGCGAGTCGAGCGCGAAGTCGCGCGCGAGCAGGGCATCGGCATCGCTCGACTGCATCAGGACGCCGCGGCTGGTCTCCCAGGACTCGCCTTCGAACAGGTCGAGGCGGCCGGAGCGGGGCTCGACCGTCACCTCGCTGGTCGCGGTGACCGTCAGCGAGCGATGCGGCTCGTCGATCGAGAAGCTGGCGACCCGGTTGCCGAAGTAGTCGAGCCGCTCGCGGTAGTCGGACGGCCGCTGGTCGATGGTCAGCGTGGACGCGGTCGCGACCTGTCGCGGCACCGCCCGGGGCAGCAGGCGCGCCTCGTTGTAGCCGGTGTCGACCGGCTCGGCGTAGTGGTACTCGGTGCGGTGGATGATGCGGTAGTTCATCGCGCGTGGTCAGCCGATCTCGATCCGGGCCTGCGCGAGCTGCTGGCTTTCGCGCAGGTGGGCGAAGTACTGTTCGGTGATCACTTCGGACATCCGGGTGAGCAGGTGGGTGATGCGCGCCATGGTCTGGTCGAGGTCCTGGCGCAGCACCGAGCCCGGGCTGGAGCGGACGAGCCGGTCGAGGCTGACCAGCCGCAACTGGGTCACCGCCTCCAGCGCCAGCCGGTCGCGCTCGCAGAGCTCGGCGCCGCCGGCCGCCATGTCAGGATCGCCGGGCAGCCCGGACAGCGATTCCTGGAGACGGACCAGCTGGTGGATCATCCCGCGCGGATTGTTGACGTCCAGGAGCATCAGCTCGAGCACGGTGCGCACCTCGAGGTAGGAGCGGTAGCGTTGCCGGTAGGTGAGGATGCTTTCGCCGGTGGACAGGACCGCGTCGAGCAGCAGCGCCTCGACCGCCTCGTCGGAATGCACCGCGATGGTGGAGCGGGTGAGCGAGGCGAGCAGCAGCGACCGCTCGATGCGGCGGCCCATGTCGAGGAAGCGCCAGGCCTGGTCGCGCATCAACCGGTCGCTGGTCAGCCCGTTGAACGCGGCGAGCGAGACCACGATCTGGTTCAGGTGCTCGGACAGGTTCTCGATGGTCACCCCGTTCCGGCTGCGCAGCGCGGCCAGCTGCGTGTCCAGGGTGTCGAGCACGCGCCAGGAATCCGAAGACCAGAAGTCGCGGATCGCATGGGCGGAATGGATCAGTGCCTGCAGCGTCTGCGAAAGGCTGCCGCTGCGCGTGGCATCGCAGGCGACCGCGAGCAGTTCATCGTCGGGCTGGTGGAACTCGGCGTCCTCGGCCATGAAGCCGGGGTACGTGGCGGTGAAGTGGGTGAGCGAGCGCAGCAGCGCATGCAGGCACTGCGCGTGTTCCGGGTCATCGTATTGCAGCGCTTCATCGTACTTCTGCAGGATGGTGCGCAGCAGGCGGGCGGTGCCCTCGGCGCGTTCGGAATAGCGGCCGAGCCAGAACAGGTTGTCCGCCGCCCGCGAGGACAGCGGCACGCGGTTGCCGGAGGTCATCTGTTCGCGGGCCGGCTGCAGCCAGAGCGTGACCTGCTGCTCGGGCTCGGACGCGAGCACCCAGGTGTCCTTGCTGCTGCCGCCATGCTGGTTGCTGACCAGCGGGCTGCCCTTGCTGGAGGCGACGCGGGTGAGCCCGCCCGGCATCACTGCGTAATCGGCATCGCGCGCGACCAGGAAGGTGCGCAGGACCGCCGCGCGCGGCTCGACGCCCTCGTCGGACAGCGTGGGCGTCGCGGAGAAGCGCGCGAGCTCCTGGCCGACATAGTTGCGCGGGTTCGCTGCGATCAGCGCACCCAGCCTGTCGAGCTCCGCGCGGCTCATCGTGGGGCCCATCAGCGCGCGCTCGCCGCTGGCGCGCGACAGCGGCTTGACCACGAGGCGGTCGAGGTTGGCCAGCACATGCTGGAGCTCGGTCGGGTTGCCGCACCACCAGGTCTGCACCGAGGACAGGCGCAGCGGCTGGCCGAGGAAATGGCGGGCGATGGCCGGCAGGAAGGCGAGCAGGGCGGGGTTCTCGAGCAGCCCGCTGCCCAGCGGATTGGCGATCGACACGTTGCCGCGCCGCACGCAGTCGAGCAGGCCGGTCACGCCCAGCCGGGACTCCGGACGCAGTTCGAGCGGGTCGCACCAGTCGTCGTCGACCCGGCGGATGATCACGTCGACCGGTTGCAGGTCGGCCAGCGTGCGTTGCCAGACCCGGCCGTTGCGCACAGTGAGGTCGTCGCCCTGTACCAGCGGATAGCCGAGGTAGCTGGCGAGGTAGGCATGCTCGAAATAGGTTTCGTTGCGCGGGCCGGGCGTGAGGATCACGATGCGCGGCTCGCGGTTGGCGCGCGGTGCGATCGACACCAGCGTCTGGCGCAGCGCACGGAAGAACACCGCCACCCGGTGCACCCGCGAGTCGCGGAACAGCGAGGGCAGGATGCGCGTGATCACCATCCGGTTCTCGAGCGCATAGCCTGCGCCGGACGGTGCCTGGGTCCGGTCGCCCAGCACCCACATGTTTCCGTCGGGCCCGCGTGCCAGGTTGGCCGAGTAGAGGATCAGCTGCCGCTCGCCGGGCAGCTTGACGCCGTCGCACTGGCGCAGGAAGCCGGCATGGCCGAACACGAGCTCCGGTGGCAGCAGGCCCTTCTTGAGCAGTTCGCGCGGGCCGTACAGGTCGCGCAGGATCAGGTCCATCAGCTCGGCGCGCTGGATCAGGCCGGACTCGATGCCGGCCCATTCGGTGCTGCCGATGACCAGCGGGATCGGATCGAGGTCCCAGACCCGGTTGTAGCCGTCCGGGTCGTCGTAGACGTTGTAGCTGACCCCGTTCTCGCGCAGCAGGCGGCTCGCCTCGTCACGCCGGCGGCGCAGTTCCTCGGAGCCCAGGCCCTGCAGCGCACGGGACAGATACTCCCAGTGCGGGCGCACCGTCCCGTCGGCCGAGCGCGTCTCGTCGAACAGGTCGGCGGACGGCGCGTACCAGGCTTCTGCGCCAGGCTCGGACCGGGACTTCGGGGTAGCTGCAGGCTCTGCGCGGGGGTCCGTCGACATCGGGGGGCGGGTGGAGAAGTCGTATCGGCCAGTCTAGCACCGCATCCGTCCCGTAAGGGTCACCGGCGCAGGTCCAGCGTGTGCGGAAAGTCGCGTTCGGGCTCGGCCGGCGGCGGCGCCATCGGCCGCGGCGCGTCCTTCGGCAGATGGCCGCCGAGGTCAGGCGGCGGAGGCAGGTCGCCCGGGGTATGGCCGTAGGCCCAGAAGCGCGATACCCGCCGCGATTCGGCCTCGAATGCATTGACCGGGAAGGTCTCGTAGCTGCGACCGCCCGGATGCGTGACATGGTAGCGGCAGCCGGCGACGGCGCGGCCGTTCCAGGTGTCGATCAGGTCGAAGGTGAGCGGGGCATGCACGCCGATCGCCGGATGCAAGGCCGAGGGCGGCTGCCAGGCGCGGTAGCGCACGCCGGCGACATACTCGCCGCGGGTGCCGGTCGAGCGCAGCGGGACCCGGCGGCCGTTGCAGGCGACCACGTAACGCGAGTCGGTCAGGCCGGTGGCCTTCACCTGCAGCCGCTCCACCGACGAGTCGACATAGCGGGCGGTACCGCCGGTGGTCACTTCCTCGCCGAGCACGTGCCAGGGTTCGGTGGCGGCGCGCAGCTCGATCTGCAGGTCGCCGCTCACCAGCGTGCCGTAGTGGGGATATCGGAACTCGAAGAACGGCGCCAGCCATTCCATCGAGAACGGATAGCCGGCGGCCTGCAGTTCGGCGACCACGTCGGCCATGTCCGAACGCACGTAATGCGGCAGCATGAAACGGTCGTGCAGTTCCGTGCCCCAGCGCACCAGCGGGCGCACGTAGGGCTCCTTCCAGAAGCGCGCGATCAGCGCACGCAGCAGCGCCGCCTGCACCAGCGCCATCTGCGGATGCGGCGGCATCTCGAAGGCGCGCAGTTCGACCAGCCCGAGCCGGCCGGCCTCGCCGTCGGGCGAATACAGCTTGTCGATGCAGAACTCGGTGCGATGGGTGTTGCCGGTGCTGTCGATCAGCAGGTTGCGCAGCAGCCGGTCGACCAGCCAGGGTTGTGCGACATGGCCGGTCGGCAGCTGGCGGAAGGCGATCTCGAGTTCGTACAGGCTTTCGTTGCGGGCCTCGTCGACCCGCGGCGCCTGGCTCGTCGGGCCGATGAACATGCCCGAGAACAGGTAGGACAGCGATGGATGGTTCTGCCAGTAGCTGAGCAGGCTGCGCAGCAGGTCGGGCCGGCGCAGGATCGGGCTGTCGGCCGGCGTCGCAGCGCCGATCGTGATGTGGTTGCCGCCGCCGGTACCGGTGTGGCGCCCGTCGAGCATGAACTTCTCGGTCGCCAGGCGCGTCTCGCGTGCCTCTCGGTACAGCGCCTGCGTGTTGTGCACCAGCTCGGTCCAGCTGCCCGCAGGATGGATGTTGACTTCGATCACGCCAGGATCGGGCGTGACCGGCAGCCGCACCAGCCGGGGATCGCGCGGCGGCGCATAACCTTCGATCACCAGCGGCAGGCCAAGTGCGGCGGCGCTCGCCTCCACCGCGCTGACCAGCTCGAGGAAATGCTCGAGGTAGGAGAGTGGCGGCAGGAACACATGCAGCCGTCCTTCGCGCGGCTCGATGCACAGCGCGGTGCGCACCGCATCGTTCGGCTGGTGGGTGGCCGTGCTGCGTCCCGGTGCGGGCCGTGCCGAGGCCGCAGCGGTGGCCGCCGGCGCCGCCTTGCCGCCGCCCTGGCCGGCGGCCGACTGGTACTGGCGCGAGAGGCCGTAGTCTGGAAGCTGCGGCAGCGGCTGCATCAGCGAACGGTCGAGCAGCGCGATGCGCTTGTCGGGGTCGAGGTAGGGCAGGGAATCGAGCGGCAGCCGGTAGCCCATCGCCGAGTCGCCCGGCAGCAGGAACATGTGGCCTCGGCGGAAGGTCCAGGTACCGCTGAGCCAGCGGTTCCGGCCGAAATCCCAGGCGAGCGGCAGCGCGTAGCCGGTGGCTTCGCCCAGGCCCCGCTGCAGCAGCCGCGCGAGCCGCTGGCGTTCCAGCGGATCCTTCAGGTCGGCAGCGAGCGGGTCGACGTTGTCGGGCAGCTTCTGCTCGGCAAGGATGTAGTGCAGCGTGTCTTCATGTCCCGGATGCAGGTAGACCGTCGGCAGCCCGAGCCGTTCGGTGAGTTCCTGTGCAAGCGCCTCGGCCTCGCGGATGCCGTGTCCGTAGTCGCGGCTGGTGTCGGCGAGCAGCGAGGCGTCGTGCCATACCGGCCGGCCGTCGGCACGCCAGAACACTGCAAGCAGCCAGCGCGGCAGGGGTTCGCCGGGATACCACTTGCCCTGGCCGTGGTACAGCACGCCACCCGGACCGAACGTGTCGCGCAGCCGCCGCACC
>JAIENF010000426.1 GCA_019751575.1 Burkholderiales bacterium | reverse complement strand
GTGTACCGGTGCCTGGTGCCGGTGGTGCTCCTTGCAATCTGGATGTTCGACAGCAAGATGCTGTTCGGCAGCAGCCAGCCGTCGCTGTTCATCTGGTCGATGGGGCTGTACGCCGCGTTTGGCGTGGTCGCGTTCGCCGGCATCCGCGCCCGGCGCCCGGACTTCGAAGTCCAGTTGACCACCCACGCGGTGGGCGATGCCTTGTTCATCGTGCTGGCGATGCATGCGAGCGGCGGCATGGCCAGCGGCCTGGGGCTGCTGCTGCTGGCTTCGCAGGCGGGCGCGGCGCTGATCAGCCGCGGCCGGATGATGCTGTTCTATGCCGCCGTGGGTTCGCTGGCGATCCTCGTCGAGCAGGCGTGGCGGGTGCTGTTCGCTGACGCCGGGGCGACCCAGTTCGTGCAGGCAGGCCTGCTCAGCATCGGCTACTTCGCCACCGCCTTCGTTGCCCGCTCCCTCGCGGGGTACGCCGTCGCCAGCGAGCGGCTGGCCGAGCAGCGCGGCGTCGACCTCGCCAATCTTTCCGAGGTCAACAAGCTGATCATCCATGACATGCAGGACGGCGTGCTGGTGGTCGACGAGCGCGGGCTGATCCGGCAAGTCAACGTCCGTGCGGTCGAACTGCTCGGGGGCCGCAGCCTGCCCGGCCGGCCGGCCACGCTGATCGAGTACGCCCCGCTGGTGGCCGAGGCCTATGCGCACTGGCAGAGGGACCCGCGTGCCCCGTTGAAGCCGTTGCGCCTCCCGCAGGCCGGCAAGTCCGGGCTGCGCGAAGTCGGCTTGCGCATCGTGCCGGCAGGCGGTGGCCCGGGGAATGACGCGCATGGCCTGTCGGGGGGCGGTGGGCCCCGGCGCTTCCCCCCCGATGTGGACCTGCCGGCGACGGCGACCATGGACAGGCCCGGTCGCTCGGTGATCTTCCTGGAAGACCTGACGCGCATCCAGTCGCAGGCGCAGCAACTGAAGCTGGCGGCTCTGGGGCGCCTCACCGCCAACATCGCACACGAGATACGGAATCCGCTGTCGGCGATCAACCACGCGACCGAACTGCTGCAGGAAACCGAATCGGTGAACGCCACCGATGCCCGCCTGCTGCAGATCATCCACGACAATACGGCTCGGATCGACGGCATGGTGCAGGAGGTCCTGAAGCTGAACCGACGCGACCGGGTCCATCGGGAGGTCGTCGAGCTGACTGGCTACCTCGGCATCTTCGCCACCGAGTTCTGCAACAACGAGCGCATCGACCGTTCGGTGCTGAGCGTCGAGTCCGATGGCATCTTCCCCGTCCAGTTCGACCGCAGCCATCTCAACCAGGTGATGTGGAACCTCTGCCGCAACGCATTGCGCCATGGCAGCCAGTCTGCGGGCAGCATCCGCATCGTCGCTCGACCGGGCGATGCGGCGAGCGGCCCTGGCAGCGTGTTCGTGGACGTGCTGGACGATGGTCCGGGCATTCCGCCGGCGGTGCAGTCCCAGCTGTTCGAGCCGTTCTTCACGACGGTCAGTAGCGGCACCGGCCTCGGTCTATACTTGGCGCGCGAACTGGCCGATGCCAACGGCGGCACGCTCGATTTCGCTGCCGGGCCGCCACCGACCCGGTTCACCCTGCAATGCAAGGCTGCTGCCGAGATCATTCGCGCATGACGACGTTTCCCATGGATCCGATGCCCGCCGCGGCCCTGAGGGTGCCGCGCCGCAGGCGGGACGCCGGCCGATGAAGGCGCGTGCGCTGATCGTCGACGACGAGGCCGACATCCGCGAACTGCTCAGCCTCACGCTGAACCGCATGGGACTGGCGACCGATGCGGCCGAGAGTGAATTCGAGGCGCGCCAGCTGCTGCAGAAGCAGCAGTACGACGTCTGCCTGACCGACATGCGGCTGCCGGACGGTGACGGGCTCGCGCTGCTGCAGCACGCCGCGCGCTTCTGGCCGCGCATGCCGGTGGCGGTGATCACCGCCTACGGCAGCGCCGAGAACGCGGTGGCCGCGCTCAAGGCCGGCGCGTTCGACTACCTCGCCAAGCCGGTGCAGGTGAACCAGTTGCGGGCGCTGGTGAAGTCGGCGCTCAAGCTGTCCGAGGACAATGCGGCGGCCGCCAGCGCCGATGCCGCTGCCGCCGAGGCCGGCGCGTCCGGGACGCACACCCTGCTCGGCGAGAGCGAGCCGATGCGCCAGACGCGCGCGATGATCGACCGCCTGGCCCGCAGCCAGGCGCCCATCCATGTGTCCGGCGAATCCGGATGCGGCAAGGAACTCGCGGCCAAGCTGATCCACCAGAAAAGCGTGCGCCATGAACGGCCGTTCGTGCCCGTGAACTGCGGCGCGATTCCCGAGAACCTGGTCGAGAGCGAGTTCTTCGGCTATCGCAAGGGTGCGTTCACCGGCGCGGACGGCGAGCGGGGCGGGTTCTTCCAGGCGGCCGATGGCGGCACGCTGTTCCTCGACGAAGTCGCCGAACTGCCGTTGCTGATGCAGGTGAAGCTGCTGCGGGCGATCCAGGAGAAGCGGGTGCGCAAGGTCGGCGCGACGCAGGAAGAGGCGGTCGACGTGCGCGTGATCTCGGCCACGCACAAGGACCTTGCCGAGGAAGTGAAGGCCGGGCGGTTCCGCCAGGATCTCTTCTACCGGTTGAACGTGATCGAGCTGAAGATGCCGTCGCTGCGCGACATGCCCGAGGACATCGGCCTGCTCGCGCAGGCGTTCCTCGAGCGGCGCGGCGCGCAGGACGCGATGCCGGTGCCCGTGCTCTCCGCCGGAGCGGTGCGCGCGCTCGAGGACTATCCGTTCCCCGGCAACGTGCGCGAACTCGAGAACGTGCTGGAGCGGGCGCTCGCGCTGTGTTCGGGCAGCGAGATCGGGCGGGACGACCTGCAGTTGAAGGCGGCTGCAGCCGAGGCGCCCGACATCCGCGGCCTTCCGCTCGAAGACTACCTGGCCACGATCGAGAAGCAGGCGATCGTCGAGGCGCTCGAGAAGACTCGATACAACCGCACCGCGGCGGCGAAGATCCTCGGCATCTCGTTCCGCCAGTTGCGATACCGGATGGAGCGGCTTGGCATCGAGTGATCCGGCGGCCATCGCCCGGCGCGGGCGACCCCGGTCCCCGATCGACCGGTCGGGACGGGTGCGCGCCGCGCGCCAGGTGCCGTCCCCCAACTGCGATGCCCGGCCACGTTCGACCCCGGTGGACCTGCTGGTCGTCCACAACATCAGCCTGCCTCCGGGGGTGTACGGCGGCGATGCGATCATCGACCTGTTCCTGAACCGCCTGGACCCGGAGGCGCATCCGTACTTCGGGCCGTTGCGCGGGCTGCGCGTGTCGGCGCATTTCCTGGTGCGGCGCGACGGCGAACTGATCCAGTTCGTCGCCTGCTCCAGGCGCGCCTGGCACGCGGGGGTGTCGAGCTTCATGGGCCGTGCCCGCTGCAACGACTTCTCGATCGGCGTCGAGCTCGAGGGCAGCGACGAAGACCCGTTCGAAGGTGTCCAGTACGACGTGCTCGCCGGGCTTGTCCGGACCTTGCGCGGCCGGTACCCGCTGACGCACCTCGTCGGCCACAGCGACATCGCGCCCGGCCGCAAGACCGATCCCGGGCCGTTCTTCGACTGGCGCCGCCTGCGCGCTGCGCTGGGCGGCTGAGGGCGGTCCCGGGTGCGCGCGTACTACAGCGACAGCTTCGTGCTGCCGTTGCCGCCGGGCCATCGCTTCCCGATGGAGAAATACGCCCGGTTGCGGGCGCGCGTGGTCGCCGAACTGCCGCCAGGTGCAGTGCAGCTGGAACTCGCCCCGGCCGCCAGCGATGCCGACATCCTGCGTGCGCACGACATGGCCTGGCTGCAAGCCGTGGTCACCGGGACCCTGAGTCCGAAGCAGCAGCGTGACATCGGCTTCCCGTGGTCGGAACAGATGGTCGAGCGTTCGCGCCGATCGAGCGGGGCGACCGTGGCTGCCTGCCGCGCCGCGCTCGAGGACGGCACGGCCGTGAACCTCGCCGGCGGCACCCACCATGCGTTCCGCGACCATGGCGGCGGCTACTGCGTGTTCAACGACGCGGCCATCGCCGCCACCGCGATGCAGGCCTGTGGGCATGTGCAGCGGGTCGTGGTGGTCGACTGCGACGTGCACCAGGGGGACGGGACCGCGTCCATCCTCGCCGGCGATGCGTCGGTGTTCACGTTCTCGATCCACGGCCGCAACAACTATCCGTTCGTCAAGCAGTCGAGCGACCTCGATATCGAACTGGACGACGGAACCGGGGACGACGAATACCTCGAGCGCCTGGCGGGCGGGCTGGACCACGCGCTGGCCGCGGCACGGGCGGGGCTGGCGATCTACCTGGCGGGTGCAGACCCCTACGAGGGCGACCGGCTCGGCCGCCTGTCCCTGAGCCGCCGGGGGCTGGCCGAGCGCGACCGGCTGGTGTTCGGCCGCTGTGCCGCCGCAGGGCTCCCGGTGGCGGCCTGCATGGCCGGCGGCTATGCGCACGAGATCGACGAGACGGTGGACATCCACCTGCAGACGGTGCGACTCGCCGCAGGCTGCTGAGCGCATCGGCATGTTCGCCGCAGCCTCGCCGAAGCACTGCAGCGCGGGATTGTTGCGCCCGTGCAGGCACCGGCCTCCGGCTGAAAAAAAATCCCGGCCAGCCGCTTGACGGGCACCAGCAAACCCCTAGAATTAGCTTTGAATGAACGACGGGCCACTAGATGTTGTGGCGGCAACCGAAGCTATAGCGTGGGGGACGCTGGCGCACACAACATGTGGTGCGTTCGTTCCCGGGCGGAACCGGCGGGCCCTGGCGGGTCCGTGAGCGGTGGCAACGCGGGCCGTGCGCCGGGTGGCAGGCGCCTGTCGTCTTTATCGATGCACCGAACTGGAGAGAAGCAATGCAGACAGCGAGCGAACTTTCGCCTCAGGCAACGCCGGCGATGCCGGTTTCCGTCACCGAGGCAGCGCTCTCGCCGGTCGATGCACGCTATGCGCAGTACAAGGTGATCCGCCGCAATGGCGCCGTGGTGGGTTTCGAGCCGGGGAAGATCGCCATCGCGATGACCAAGGCGTTCCTCGCGGTCGATGGATCGCAGGCCGCGGGTTCGGCGAGGGTCCGCGAGCAGGTATCCCAGCTCACCACGCTGGCGATCAATGCGCTGCTGCGCCGGCAGCCCCATGGCGGCACGTTCCACATCGAAGACATCCAGGACCAGGTCGAACTGTCGCTGATGCGCTCCGGCCTGCACGAGGTCGCGCGGTCCTACGTGCTCTACCGCGAAGAGCGTGCACGCACGCGCGCGGAACTTCGCAAGTCGCAACCGGTCGCCGGCGCGCCGTCCACGGCGGCGCCGATCCGCGTCAAGGTCAACGACGAACTGGTTACGCTCGACTTCTCGTGGCTCCGGGGGCTGATCGACGAGGCATGCCAGGGCCTGCCCGAGGCCAGCGCCGAAACCATCCTCGACCAGACGCTCAGGGACCTCTATGACGGCGTGCCGATCGGGGAAGTGCGGAAGTCGGCGGTCCTGTCCGCGCGCGCGCTGATCGAGCAGGAGCCGAGCTACAGCTTCGTCACCGCGCGCCTGCTGCTCAACGACCTGCGCATCGAGACGCTCGGCGAAGAGAAGACGCACGCCCAGATGAAGGAAGGCTATGCCGTCGCCTTCCCGCGGCTCATCCGCGAGGGCGTCTCCGCCCAGTTGCTCGACGAGCGGCTCGGCCAGTACGACCTCGACCGCCTGGGCCGCGCGCTGGTCGCGGACAACGACCTGAAGTTCGACTACCTCGGCCTGCAGATCCTCTACGACCGGTACTTCCTGCATGTCGACGAGCGCCGGATCGAGATGCCGCAGACGTTCTTCATGCGGGTCGCGATGGGCCTGGCGCTGGGCGAGATCGACCGCGAGGCGCGGGCGATCGAGTTCTACAACGTGCTGTCGTCGTTCGACTACATGAGCTCGACCCCGACCCTGTTCAATTCGGGGACCCGGCACAGCCAGATGTCGTCCTGCTACCTGACGACCGTGGCGGACAACCTTGACGGCATCTACGAGGCCATCAAGGAGAACGCGATGCTGCAGAAGTTCGCCGGCGGCCTCGGCAACGACTGGACGCCGGTGCGTGCGCTCGGCTCGCACATCAAGGGCACGAACGGCAAGAGCCAGGGCGTGGTGCCGTTCCTGAAGGTCGTCAACGACACGGCGGTGGCGGTGAACCAGGGCGGCAAGCGCAAGGGCGCGGTGTGCTCCTACCTCGAGACCTGGCACCTGGACATCGAGGAATTCCTCGAGCTGCGCAAGAACACCGGCGACGACCGCCGCCGCACGCACGACATGAACACGGCCAACTGGATTCCCGACCTGTTCATGAAGCGGGTCATGAATGCAGGCGAGTGGACGCTGTTCTCGCCGGCCGACGTGCCCGACCTGCACGAGAAGTTCGGTGCATCCTTCGAGAAGGCCTACCTCCGGTACGAGGACAAGGCGGCCGCAGGCGAGATCCGGCTGTTCAAGAAGATCCCGGCGCTCCAGCTCTGGCGCAAGATGCTCTCGATGCTGTTCGAGACGGGCCATCCCTGGATCACCTTCAAGGATCCGTGCAACATCCGCTCGCCGCAGCAGCATGTCGGCGTCGTGCACAGCTCGAACCTGTGCACCGAGATCACGCTCAACACCAGCGATGCGGAGACGGCGGTGTGCAACCTGGGGTCGGTGAACCTCAAGGCGCACCTGAAGCTCGACGGCGGCAAGGAGACGATCGACCACGAGAAGCTGCAGCGCACGATCAACGTCGCGATGCGCATGCTGGACAACGTGATCGACCTGAACTACTACGCGGTCAACAAGGCGCGCAACTCGAACATGAAGCACCGGCCGGTGGGCATCGGCCTGATGGGCTTCCAGGACTGCCTGCACGAGCTGCGCATCCCCACCGCCTCGCAGGAGGCGGTCGAGTTCGCCGACCGTTCGATGGAAGCCATTTCCTACTACGCGATCTGGGCCTCGACCGAACTGGCGGCGGAGCGGGGCCGCTACGCGACGTTCAAGGGCTCCCTCTGGGACCGTGGCATCCTGCCGATCGACACCATCCGGCTGCTGCGCGAGGAGCGGGGCGGTTTCGTCGAGTGCGACGAGTCGACGACCCTCGACTGGGATGCGGTGCGTGCCCGAATCGCCCGCTTCGGCATGCGCAACTCGAACACGATGGCGATCGCGCCGACCGCCACCATCGCCAACATCACCGGCGTGTCGCAGTGCATCGAGCCGACGTTCCAGAACCTGTACGTCAAGTCGAACCTGTCGGGCGAGTTCACCGTGGTGAACGAGTACCTCGTGCGCGACCTGAAGCGGCTCGGCATGTGGGACGAGGTGATGATCTCCGACCTCAAGTACTTCGACGGCAGCCTGGCGAAGATCGACCGCATCCCGGCCGAGGTCAGGAACCTGTACGCGACGGCGTTCGAGGTCGACCCGTCATGGCTGGTCGAAGCGGCGGCGCGGCGGCAGAAGTGGATCGACCAGTCGCAGTCGCTGAACATCTACATGGCTGGCGCGTCCGGCAAGCGGCTGGACGATACCTACAAGCTGGCCTGGCTGCGTGGCCTGAAGACCACCTACTACCTGCGTACCGTCGGCGCGACGCATGCCGAGAAGTCGACCATCAAGGCCGGCCAGCTTAACGCGGTCGCGGTCAATGGCGGCACGCCCGGCGGTGCGATGGCAGCGCCGGCCGACCCGCTGCCCGCGACCGATGCGAAGTTCTGCTCGATCGACAACCCCGATTGCGAAGCCTGCCAGTAACGCTGGCGAATCACTGATTCACGAGGAACGGACTCATGCTTTCATTCGAAGAAGATTTCGGCGCCACGGCCGGGGCACAGCCCGGGCAGCGGGCGACCGGGCGCGGCCTCGATGCCGTGCTTTCCCCGTCGGCGGAGGCGATCCGCAGCGCTGCAGCGGCCGCCGTTTCCGCACTGGCACCGGCGAGCGACGCCGCAGTCGCGCGCCGGGTGTCGGCAGACGACAAGCGGATCATCAACGGCCAGACCGACGTCAACCAGCTGGTGCCGTTCAAGTATGAATGGGCCTGGAAGAAGTACCTCGACGCCTGTGCGAACCACTGGATGCCGCAGGAAATCCAGATGAGCCGGGACATCGCGCTGTGGAAGGATCCCAACGGCCTGACCGAGGACGAGCGCCGGCTGGTCAAGCGCAACCTCGGGTTCTTCGTCACCGCCGACTCGCTGGCGGCGAACAACATCGTCCTCGGAACCTACCGGCACATCACCGCGCCGGAATGCCGGCAGTACCTGCTGCGCCAGGCTTTCGAGGAGGCGATCCACACCCACGCCTACCAGTACATCGTCGAG
>JAIENF010000480.1 GCA_019751575.1 Burkholderiales bacterium | reverse complement strand
ATCGGTGCGGTCGACCCCGGAGCAGAAGCCGCGGCCATTCGCGCCGAGCAGCAGCACCCGCGCGCCGCTGTCCGGCGCATCGATGCGGGCGAACGCATCGAACAGCTCGTCCTGCATGCGCACGTTGAACGCGTTGAGCCGGTCGGGCCGGTTCAGCGTGATGCGGGCGATGCCCGCGTCGATCGAGAAGTCGAGGGTCTGGTAATCCACGGCAGTCACTCCTTGTATCCACTGGCGGCCAGCGCACGCCGGGCGGCATCGTACTCGGACCTGAGCCGGGCGACGACCTCGGCCACGGGCTGCACCGAATCCACGGCACCCACGCCCTGCCCCGCGCCCCAGACCGTCTTCCATGCGGCAGGACGGTCGTCGCGCTTGCGGTAGCTGGCCGCGGGATCGGGCGCCGGCAGGTTGTCCGGATCGAGCCCGGCGGCGGCGACCGACGGCTTCAGGTAGTTGGCAGGCACGCCGGAGAACAGCGGCGTGTACACGATGTCGGCGGCGCTCGCATCGACGATCATCGACTTGTACGCATCGCCGGCCTTCGATTCGGTGGTGGCGATGAAGCGCGTGCCGATGTAGGCGAGGTCGGCACCCATCGCCTGCGCGGCGAGCACGCCACTGCCGGTGGCCATCGCACCCGACAGCGCGACCAGCCCGTCGTAGAACGCGCGGACTTCGGCGACCAGCGCGAACGGCGACAGGCTGCCGGCATGGCCGCCTGCACCTGCGCAGACCAGGATCAGCCCGTCGACGCCGGCCTTGAGCGCACGGCGCGCATGGCGTGTGCTGACCACGTCGTGCAGCACGATGCCGCCGTAGGCATGGATGCGCGGCACGATGTCATCGGGCGCGGACAGCGAAGTGATCACCACGGGCACCTGGTTGGCGACCACCACGTCGAGGTCATGCTCGAGCCGGCTGTTCGCCTTGTTCACGATCAGGTTGACGGCATACGGCGCGATCCGCGCACCGGGATGGGCGGCGGCATGCGACGCGCATCCCTGCGCGATCTGCTTCAGCCATGGGTCGAGCTGTTCCGGCGGCCGCGCATTGAGCGAAGGAATCGAGCCGATGATGCCGCTGGTGCACTGTGCGATCACCAGTTCCGGGCCGGACACCAGGAACATCGGGGCCCCGATCACCGGCAGCGACAGCCGCCCCTCGAGCACGGCAGGCAGCGCCATCAGGCAGCCCCCGTCCCGGCATGCGGTCCGGCGGCGGCGCCGGTGCCCGCCAGCGCGCGATCCACCACCGGTGCGCCATAAAGGTAGCCCTGCGCCCAGTCCACGCCGAGGTCGCGCAGCACGTGGGCCGTGCCGGCCTGCTCGACGCATTCGGCGACCGTGGTCAGCTTGAACTTCCGGGCCGTGCTGACGATCGTCTCGAGCAGCTGGCGGATGCGCGAATCGCTCACGGCACGGGCGACCATCCAGCCCTCGATCTTCAGGTACTGGATCGGCAGGTCGGCGAGGTACTGGAACGACGAATAGCCGCTGCCGAAATCGTCGAGCGCGAGCAGGAAGCCGGCGTCGACCAGCGGCTTCAGGTTGGCCTTCAGCGACCCGAGGTCGCCGCCCTGGCGCTCGGTGATCTCGATCACGAAGCTGCGTTCGACCGAATCGGCCATGCGGACGCTCGCAGCCAGCGCGATCAGCCGTTCGACGCTTTGCGTGCTCGAGAGGAACTGCGGCGACAGGTTGATGAAGCAGGTCATTCGCTTGTGCACGCGGGCAGCCAGCGTGTGCGCGGCGATCGCCTGGTCTATCTCTGCCGACAGGTGCAGCGACTCCGCCGCCTCGAGGAACTGGGATGCAGGGATCACCCGGTCATCCGGCGCGATGATGCGCGCGAACGCCTCGACCCCGACCTGCACGCCGCTGTGCAGGTCGACGATCGGCTGGAATGCCGCGACCACCCGGGACTCCAGCAGCGCGCTCTGCAACTGCGAACCTTCCCAGACCACGCTGCCGCGGCGCCCGTCCGCCGCGCCGATGCACAGCACCCGGTCACGCCCGCCCTGCTTCGCCTCGTACAGCAGCCCGTCGGCTTCGGCGAGCATCTGCGCGACGGAGTCGACCGCAGGGCGGTACACCGACACGCCGAGGCTCACCGTCACCTCGAGATCGGCCGGGCCGGCCGCGAAGGGCGAGGCCTTCACGTGCTTGCGCATCCGCTCGCCGGCGGTGAGCGCGCCGGCGGCATCGAGGCCGTGGAAGCAGATGACGAACTCTTCGCCGCCCCAGCGCGCGACCCAGTCGCCGCCGCGCAGCGTCGACTTCACCACCTGCGCCACGTGGCGCAAGGTGCGGTCGCCCACGTCGTGCCCGTGCTGGTCGTTGACCCGCTTGAAGTGGTCGATGTCGAGCAGCGCGAGCGCGAACGGCGAACGGGTGCGTCGGGCACGGTTCCATTCGAGCTGCAGCCGCGCCTCGGCGGCCCGCCGGTTCGGCAGGCCGGTGAGGTAGTCCTCCATCGCCAGCCGGGTGATCTCCTGTTCGGCCTGCTTGCACTCGGACACGTCACGGCCGACCGAGACCCAGTGCTCGACCTGTCCGTCGCCACCGGTCACCGGCACCACCGAGAGGTCGATCCAGAATGCGCTGCCGTCCTTGCGGTAGTTGACCAGTTCGGCGCGCACCGCGCGGCCGGCACGCATCCGTGCCCGCATCCGGTCGAGCGCGGCACCGGGCGTTTCGCGCCCCTGCATGAACCGCGGATGGCGCCCGAGCACTTCATCCGGCTCGTAGCCGGTCACCTGCACGAACGCGCGATTCACGTACTCGATCATGAACGTCGGGTCGGTGATCACGACGAGGTCGTTGGACGCCTCGACCGCGGCGGAAAGGAGACGGCGTTGCGCGATGTCACGGTCGACCTGCGACACGTTGACCGCCATGCACTGGAGTTCGTCGCGCTCGGCGGCCTGCTGCATGAATGCAATGATGTCGAGCGTGACCGGCTCATGGTCGACGCCCAGCGTGCGCACCTGGGCCCGGCCCGGACGGCCGCTGCGCACCGACTGCTCGACGATCTCGACCAGCTTCCCGACCGGGATGAAGCGCCCGGCAGGCACGCCGACCAGGTGCTGCGGCTCGGTACCGAGGAACGCCGCAAACGCTTCGTCGGCCTGCACGATCAGGCCATCGGTCACGCGCAGCGAAAAGCGGCCGATGCTCAGGGCATCGAGGAACTCGTTCTGCAAGCGGTCGGTCAGGCGGCGTTCGCGTTGCGCCACCGCATCCGTCAATTCGGCCAGCGCGGCGTCGACCAGCACGGTGGTCAGCCGGTCGGACGCATCCAGTGCCTGCAGCAGGTGCGCCCAGGTGGCGGCAGCAACGGTCCCGTCGCCAGTGGAGGCCGCCGCCGCCCCGAGCTCGGCGCGCATCGTCGCCTCGAACCCGCAAAGCTTCTGCCAGGATGCCGCGAGTGCGTCCGGCGCCGTTGCGCCTGCCTGTGCACCTGACGCCGCGACCGGCGACGAATGCGCCTCCAGCGGCAGAAGCAGCGTGCCGGTTGGGGGCGCCGGCAATCGCTGGCCGGCGACGGCGGCGGCGAACGACTGCCGCAGCAGGCCACGGTGCGCGTCGAGCGCCTTCAGAAGCGGCGCAAAGCGCCGCGGCACCGGCTCAGCCCCGTCGGGCGCGTTCAACGGACGCTGGCGGTCAACTGCACGCCGCTCCACTGGTCGCCGGCGCGCCGGTACGCATGCCGAGGGTGCGCTCGCCGGAGCCCGGCTGCAGCACGCCGCGACGGACGGCCGTCATCTCGGCGAGGATCGACACCGCGATCTCGGGTGGCGACTTGCTGCCGATCGGCAGGCCGACCGGTCCGAACAGCCGGGCGATCTCGGCTTCGGAGAGGTCGAAGTCGGCCAGCCGGCGGCGGCGCTTCTCGTTGTTCGCCCGGGAGCCGAGCGCCCCGACATAGAACGCGGGCGATTTGAGCGCCTCCATCAAGGCGAGATCGTCGAGTTTCGGATCATGGGTGAGGGCCACCACCGCGCATCGGCTGTCCAGTTCCATCGCCACCACCGTGTCGTCCGGCATCGTGCGCACCAGGTCGACGCCAGGCACGTCCCAGCCGAAGACATACTCGTCGCGAGGGTCGCATACCGTGACCCGATAGTCGAGCGTGCGTGCCATCTCGGCAAGGTAGCGCGACAACTGCCCGGCGCCGATCAGCAGCAGCCGCCACAACGGCCCGTGCACCGTCTGGAGCGTCTTCCCGTCGAACGAGAGGATCGAGTTGCGCGTCCCCGGGGCGAGGACCATCCGGCCGCTGTCCATGTCGAGCGTGCGCACGGTGAGTTCGCGACGGTCGCTGGCAGCCAGCAGCCGCTCGAGCATTTCCAGTGCGTGCGGATCCTTCGCCGGGTCGGGCACCGGTTCGACCACGATGGCCAGCCGTCCGCCACAGGGCAACCCGAACCGTTCCGCCTGTTCGCGGGTGACGCCGTAGGTGAGCAGCTTCGGGTGGTCGGGGGCGGCCTGGCCGGTCAGCTTCTCGATCATGTCGTCTTCGACACACCCGCCCGACACCGATCCGGACACCATGCCGTCGCCACGGATGGCGAGCATCGCGCCGACCGGGCGCGGCGCCGAACCCCAGGTCTCGACGACGGTGGCCAGGGTGACCCCATGGCCCTCCCTGCGCCAGGCGACCGCCGAGCGCAGCACTTCCAGATCGACGCTGTCCATCGCAACAGCCTCCTGCCGGTAAAGCGGTAGTCTATCCGTTGCGCCGGTGCATGTCCGTGCCCGCATGCACCGCACGCCGCCCGGACCGCCGCGGCCGCCGCTCCCCCGCCGTCAGCCTGGCACGAACAGGCCCACCAGGGCAGCCGTGATGCAGGTGGCAAGCGTGCCCGACACGATCGACCGCACGCCGAGCGCCGCGATCTCGGCCCTGCGGTCCGGCACCAGGGTCGCAAGGCCGCCGATCATTATCCCGGCGCTGCCGAGGTTGGCGAAACCGCACAGCGCGTAGGTCATCAGCAGCTGCGAGCGTGCCGACAGTTCGCCCTTGGGGAGTGCAGCCAGCTGCAGGTAGGCCAGCAGTTCGTTCAGGACCGTCTTCGTGCCGAGCAGCGAGCCTGCCGTCATCGCCTCGCTCCACGGCACCCCGACCAGCCAGGCCACGGGCGCGAACAGCACGCCCAGCATCCGCTGCAGCGTGACCGGCGCCCCGCCGATGCCCGGCAGCAACCCGAGCGCGAGGTTGACCAGCGTGGCGAGCGCGACGAACACGATCAGCAGCGCGACGATGTTGACCAGCAGCGACGCGCCTTCGAGCGCACCGCGGGTGAGCGCGTCGGTGGCCGATGCATCGGACGAAGCGAGGACGGGCAGCGGCTCGCCGGCGGCCGGCGCGGCGAACGGCACCATCAGTGCCGCGACGGCGATCGCCACCGGCGTCGCGATCACCGAGGCGGCGACGATGTGCGACAGCGCATCGGGCAGCACCGGTCCGAGCACGCCGGCGTACAGCACCATCACCGTGCCGGCCACGGTGGCCATGCCGCCGGTCATCACCAGGAACAGTTCGCCGCGCGACAGGGTCGCCAGGTAGGGGCGCACGAACAGCGGTGCCTCGACCATGCCGACCAGCACGTTCGCCGCCGCCGACATGCCCGCGACGCCGCCGATGCCGGGCACCCGGGTCAGTACCCGCGCGAAGCCCCGGATCAACCAGGGCAGGATGCGCCAGTGGAACAGCAGCGCCGACAGCGCGCTCATCACGACGACGATCGGCAGCGCACGGAACGCCAGCACGAAGGTGCTGCCGCTGCCGCCCTCGACGAAGGGCGCGGGCGCGCCGCCGAGATAGCCGAACACCAGCGCGGTGGCGGCACCGGTCGCCGCATCGAGGGCAAGCACCGCATCGTCGAGGCCCGACAGCAGCGTGCCGACGCCCGGGACCCCGGTGATCGCGGCGCACGCCGCCAGGGAAAGCGCGAGGCCGGAAAGCACGATCTTCCAGGGGATGCGCGCCCGGTCCTCGCTGGCGAGCCAGGCCAGCCCGAGCAGCACCAGCGCGCCGAACGCGCTCTGCAGAGGGCCGCTCAGGTGGCCGCCGGGACGCGTGCCCGGCCATCGATCGCGCGGCCGGAAAGCGATTGCATCAGGCGCGACGCCACAGCGTGCCCGCTGCCCCGTCTTCCAGCACGATGCCGCCGGCCAGCAGTTCAGCGCGGATCGCATCCGCCCGCGCAAAATCGCGCGCCTTCTTCGCCGCCGTGCGCTCGGCGATCCTCGCCTCGATCGCCGCTGCATCCAGCCCGCCGTCCGACGCGCCGCCGGAAGCGGCCTGCAGGAAGGCGATCGGGTCGCGTTCCAGCAGCCCGAGCTGGTGCCCGAGCGCACGCAGCAGCCCGGCCGTGGCGGGATCGCGCGTCCGATTCAGGTCGCCCGCCAGCTCGAACAGCACGGCGATCGCCTCCGGCGTGTTGAAGTCGTCGTCCATCGCCGCCCCGAAGCGCGCCGCGCGCGGGTCGTCCCGGTCGATGGCCGCCGCCGGTGCGTCGATGCCCTTCAGCGCGGTGTAGAGGCGTGCAAGCGCCTGGCGGGCATCGTCGAGGTGCTTGTCGGAGTAGTTGAGCGGGCTGCGGTAGTGCGCACGCGCGATGAAGAAACGCACGACTTCGGCGTCATAGCGCGCAAGCACCTCGCGCACGGTGAAGAAGTTGCCGAGCGATTTCGACATCTTCTCGTCGTCCACCCGCACGAACCCGTTGTGCATCCAGTAGCGCACGAACGGCTTGCCGTTCGCGCCTTCCGACTGCGCGATCTCGTTTTCGTGGTGG
The DNA here is from genome assembly GCA_019751575.1 of Burkholderiales bacterium. GTDB lineage: Bacteria > Pseudomonadota > Gammaproteobacteria > Burkholderiales > CAIKXV01 > CAIKXV01. Next base: position 1,527 of record JAIENF010000480.1, on the reverse strand, counting down.
GGGAACTGCAGGTCCTGTCCGCCGCCATGGATGTCGAAGGTTTCGCCAAGCAGCGCGGCGGACATCGCGGAACACTCGATATGCCAGCCCGGGCGGCCGCGCCCCCAGGCCGATTCCCAGAAGGGTTCGCCTTCCTTGCTGCGCTTCCAGAGCACGAAATCGAGCGGATCGCGCTTGCCGGAGTTGACCTCGACGCGCTCGCCGGCGCGCAGGTCCTCCAGCGACTTGCCGGACAGTTTTCCGTAGCCGGGGAAGTCGCGCACCGAATAGTTCACGTCGCCGTCGCTGGCGACATAGGCCAGCCGGCCGCGCTCCAGCCGGCCGATGATCTCCTGCATCTGCGGCACGTACTCGGTCGCGCGGGGTTCGTGGTCGGGCTTGACGACGCCCAGCGCCGCGGCATCGGCGTCCATCGCGTCGATGAAGCGCTGGGTCAGCGCGCCCATCGACTCGCCGTTCTCCGCCGCGCGGCGGATGATCTTGTCGTCGATGTCGGTGATGTTGCGCACATAGGTCACCTGGTAGCCGCTGGCGCGCAGCCAGCGGGTGACCAGGTCGAACACGACCATCACCCGGGCGTGGCCGAGGTGGCAGTAGTCGTAGACGGTCATGCCGCACACATACATGCGGACCTTGCCCGGCTCCAGCGGAACGAACGGCTGCTTGTCGCGCGCCAGCGTGTTGTAGATTCGGAGCATCGGTGTCCCGTAAAGCGGTTGCAAGGATTACTTTTCGCGACCTTGCTGGTAGAATCCGTCGCGATACATATACTGTAAGCCTTTGTCCTGATTAATTTTTTCATCAGACCGGCGAGAAAAATATAACATATGCAGTCGCTGCCAACCGCTCATGCCACCGCCGCCGTCATGGCCGGGACAGACACCCCGCCCCTGCACGCGCACCGACCCGGCCAGATCCGCGGGCGCGCTGTCGCCATCGCGCTGGTGCTGGGCATCCTCTGTACTGCGGGTCCGGCACGCGCCGACGACCTGTCCGACGTGCAGGCGCTGGTCAAGCAGGGCAACCTGACCCAGGCGACGGAACGCCTGAACGTGTTCCTCGCGAAGAATCCGAAGGACGCGCGGGGCCGATTCCTGCGCGGACTGATACTCACCGAACAGAAACGGCCCGCCGACGCGATCCGCGTCTTCCTCGCACTGACCGAGGACTTCCCGGAATTGCCCGAGCCGTACAACAACCTCGCGGTGCTCTATGCCGCGCAGGGTCAGTTCGATCGCGCCCGGCAGATGCTCGAATCGGCGATCCGGACCCACCCGAGTTATGCGACCGCGCACGAGAACCTTGGCGACATCTACGCCAAGATGGCGTCCGAAGCCTACGACCGTGCACTGCAGCTAGACCGGTCGAACGTGGCCGTGCAGACGAAGCTGGCGCTGATCCGCGAACTGTTCTCCACCAATCCGAAGTTCCAGCGGCCACCGCTGACCGGCGAGGCGCCCAAGCAGGTGTCGATCGCCGGCCAGGTACAGACCGCGCCGGCAACGCAGGTCGCCAAGGGTGGCGCCG
>JAIENF010000538.1 GCA_019751575.1 Burkholderiales bacterium | reverse complement strand
CGCGTTTCTTCCGCGAGGCCGACGTGCTGTCGCTGCACCTGCGCCTGACGCCGGAGACGAAGCATTCGGTGACCGCCGCCGACCTCGCGCTGATGAAGCCGCGGTCGCTGCTGGCGAACACCGCGCGCGCCGAACTGATCGCGCCCGGCGCACTGGTCGCGGCGCTGCAGGCAGGCCGTCCCGGCTACGCCGGGCTCGACGTGTTCGAGCACGAGCCGGTGCCGGTCGACCATCCCCTGCTGAAGATGGACAACGTGGTGTGCACGCCGCACTACGGCTGGGCCACGCACGAGACCTACGAGCAGTACTTCGGCGAGGCGTTCGACAATGTCGTCGCGTTCGCGGCAGGCAGGCCGACGGGCATCTTCAATCCGGAGGTGCTGGCGAAGTGACGCCCTGGCCGGGGCGTCCGCCCTCGTCGAGGCGAGGCGCCCGGCGCCCTGCGTTTCTTGGTATGTTTGGCACCCGGTTCCCAAGCGCCCGTTGCGTACAGAGGCGGCACACGGAACCTCCCGGAGGAGAATGCCGATGGCGTCATCGATCATCCGCTCGAACGTGCCCGCAGCGCTCCTGCTGCTGGCTGCCGGCAGCGTCTGCGCGCAGGCACAGTACCCGTCGCGTCCGATCCGCATCATCGTGCCGTTCGCCGCGGGCGGCCCGACCGATTTCAATGCGCGGCTGGTCAGCCAGCGACTGAACGAGGCCTGGGGCCAGCCGGTGATCGTCGAGAACCGGCCTGCGGCCGGCGGCGTGCCGGCGACCGAGTTCGTCGCCAAGGCGGCACCCGATGGCTACACGCTGCTCGGCGCCAACCCCGGGCCGCTGACCATCGCGCCGCACATCCGGGGCAACCTCGGCTACGACCCGATGAAGGACCTGGTGCCGATCGTGCTGGTGACCACCACCACCAGTGCGACCGTGGTGCATCCACTGGTGCCGGCGCGTTCGGTCAAGGACCTGATCGCGCTCGCGCGCAAGAGCCCGGGAAAGCTCAGCTTCGGCTCGCCGGGCGTGGGCACGGTCGGCCACCTCACGATGGAACTGTTCAACTCGATGGCCGGGCTGAAGATGGTGCATGTGCCGTACAAGGGCGTCGCGCCGGCGCAGGTCGACCTGCTTGCCGGGCATATCGACGTGCTCACCATGTCGATCCCGAACGCCCTCGAATTCATGAAGCAGGGCCGGGTGCGGGTGCTCGCGGTCAACGGCCTGCAGCGCGCACCGACCCTGCCCGACATGCCGACCGTCGCCGAGGCCGGCCTGGCCGGGTTCGAGTCGCGCAATTTCAACGGCATCATGGGACCGGCCGGCATGGCGCGCGACCAGGTGGTGCGCATCAATGCCGAGGTGAACAAGCGGGTGCTGTCGCCCGAAGGCCGGGAACAGCTGACCACGGTCGGCTACGACGTCTTCGGTGGATCGCCGGAGGATTTCGGCGCCTTCCTGAAGCGCGAATTCGAAAAATGGGGCCGCGTCGTGCGGGCGGCCAACGTCAAGGCAGAGTTCTGAGGAGGGGCGGAAGAGATGGCTGCATCGAGCGAAGCAAAGAAGGATCCGCAGTACTTCATGTACTTCCCCGGCAACTATCGATGGTCGTCGGCGTTCATCAACATGCTCGGATCGGCCTCGTACGGCGGTGCCGAGATCGGCGAACTCGACCGCATCGGCCGGCTGCTCAAGGGCAAGTCGCCCGAGGACGACCAGGCCTGGTTCGATGCCTGCAACACCGTCGCCGACACCGTGACCGCCTTCGCCAACGAGCGCAGCGGGTCGGGCCACCGCTACTCCGCCGCCGCAGCCTACCTGCGCGCGGCGAACTACTACCAGATGGCGGAACGCTTCCGCACGCCGAAGGACGCGGCCGCGCTGGCATCCTACAAGCGCGGCGTCGACTGCTTCCATCGATTCGTCGGCGAGACCGACCTGAAGATCGAGATCGTCGAGATCCCGTTCGAAGGCGCGAGCCTGCCCGGCTACTTCGTGCATGCACAGAACAGCTCCGAGGCACGCAAGCCGTGCGTGGTCTACTTCGACGGCCTGGACGTGACGAAGGAGATCCAGTTCATGCGCGGCGTGCCCGAGCTGATCAAGCGCGGCATCTCGTGCCTGATCATGGACGGCCCGGGCACCGGCGAAGCCATCCGCTTCCGCGGCATGGTGCTGCGCCACGACTACGAGAAGGCGGGCTCCGCCTGCATGGACTGGCTCGAGACGCGCGCCGACGTCGACGCGAAGCGGGTCGGCGTGGTCGCGATCAGCCTCGGGGGCTACTACGCGCCGCGCATGGCATCGCTCGAGCCGCGCTTCGCCGCCTGCATCGCCTGGGGCGCGATCTGGGACTACTACGCGACCTGGAAGAAGCGAATCGACGCCTCGTTCAAGACCTCGCTGTCGGTGCCCGGCCACCACATCACCTGGATCCTCGGCGTCGACACGGTGGAAGAGGCGCTGCAGAAGCTCGAGCCGTTCCGGCTAGACGGCGTGGTGCAGAAGATGCGCTGCCCGTTCCTGATCGTCCACGGCGCGGACGACGAGCAGGTGCCCCTGGTCGACGCCCAGTCGCTGCATGACGCCAGCGGTTCGCCCGACAAGACCCTGCGCGTGTTCACCGCCGAAGAAGGCGGCGCCCAGCACTGCCAGCGCGACTACCTGACCAAGGTCGTCGCCGTCATGTGGGACTGGTTCGAAGACAAGCTCAAGCCCCGCTGCTGAACCCCGCGATCCGCGTGCGCAATCCGGGTCAGAGACGATTTTCCCGAACGCTGTTGCCATGGCGGCGGCCTGGCCGGGAAAATCGTCTCTGACCCGGATTGCAGGCAGGGGAGTCATACTTGACTGAATCAGTCAACTTTGCGTATGGTAGGGGCTCCGGTGGCGCCATCGCGCCGCCAGCCAGTCATCTTTCGGGGTCATTCAGATGAACGCTCGCGACACCATCCACGAACAGGTCACCAGCCATCCCGTCGTGCTGTACATGAAGGGCAACCCGAGCTTCCCGCAGTGCGGCTTCAGCGCCAATGCGGTGCGCATCCTGTCGTCCTGCGGCGTCGACAAGTTCTTCTCGGTCAACGTGCTGGAAGAGCCGGAGATCCGCCAGGGCATCAAGGAATACGCGAGCTGGCCGACCATTCCGCAGCTGTACGTGAACGGCGAGTTCGTCGGCGGTTCGGACATCATGACCGAGATGTTCCAGTCGGGCGAACTGAAGACGCTGCTCGAGACGACCAAGGGCTGAAGCAGGGGCCTGCGCCCCGGAGCCGGGGCTCAGGCGCCGAACGCGTACTGGCTCAGGATCACCACCGCCATCGCGCCCAGCGCGAGGCGCAGCCAGTTCCGGTACGTCGCGGGATCCACGCCCTCGCGCGCGCGGATGCCCCGCCGCTGCGCGATGACCGTCACCGCTGCCAGCGGCAGGGTCATCGCCCACTGGGCCATCGTCACGCCACCGAGCAGCGTGAAGGTGACCAGCTGCGTGGCCTTGCCGGGCAGGAAGCACAGGTTGAAGCCCTGGATCATCGCCACCGGCGCCAGCCCCAGCCCGGCGTAGTACGCGATCAGCGGCGGCGAGGCGACGTTGGCCGTGGTCTCGAAGATGCCCGCGGCGAATCCGAACAGCGCCCCTGACGCGACGACATGGCGCTTCATCCAGGCCGACTCGCTCTTGCCGCGCCAGTCGAGCCACAACCACATGAAGATGGCACCCACCAGCACCAGTGCATACGGGAACTGCGGCGCACGGATGAACAGCTGGGCGCCGATCGCCGCGCCGACGAACGCCGCCACCGGCATGAACCAGAACCGCTTCAGCGTGCCGATGAAATCGGGCACCGACCAGATCGACACGACGATCGCGACCAGCACCGGCACCACCAGCACGATCACCGCGTCCTGCAACGGCATCACCAGCGCCAGCAAGGGCGTTGCGATCAGCGGCAGCCCGATGCCGAGCACGCCATAGACCCACGCGGCGACCGCGACCACCACCACGACCCAGAGCAGCAGGCCGGGCGTCAGCACTTCCAGCGGACTCAATGCAGCTTCGATCCGGGCATCAGGCGCCGCCACCCCTGCCTGCAGCGCCATGGCCCGCGCGATCGATCGCATCGGCCAGCAGCTCGGCGATGTGCAGCGCACGCCGGTCGCCCAGCTGCGCGATCTGCTCGCGGCAGCTGAACCCGTTGCTGACCACCGTGGTGTCCGCGCTGCACGCGCGCAGCGCCGGCAACAGCGAAAGCTCGGCCGCCTTCACCGACAGCGCGTAGTGCTTCGGGTCGAAGCCGAACGAACCGGACATGCCGCAGCAGCTCGAGTCGACCATCGTGTGCCGCACGCCCATCGCGTCGAGCACCTTGTTGTCGGCGCCCATGCCGATCACCGACTTCTGGTGGCAGTGGCCATGCACCAGCGCATCGATCTCCAGCGTCGGGAAGGTCACGCCCTGGTCGACCAGGAACTCGGTGAGGAAGCGCACCTGCAGCGCGAGCTTGCCGGCGCGCGGATCGTCCGGGAACAGCTTCAGCAGTTCGTCGCGGAACACGGCGACGCAGGCCGGTTCGAGCCCGACGATCGGCGTGCCCGCCTCGATGTCTTCGGCCAGCGCCTGCATGATCTCGCGCAACTGCTTCTCGGCCTGGTCGAGCAGCCCGAAGTCGTAGAGCGGGCGGCCGCAGCACAGGTGGGCCTGCGGTATCGACACTTCATAGCCGGCATGCTCGAGCACCTTCACCGCCGCCAGGGCCGTCTCGGGGTGGAAGTGGTTGTTGAACGTGTCGGCCCAGAGGATCACGCGCCCACGCGGCGCGGCGGCCGGCTTCACATGCCCGGCGAACCACTGGCGGAACGTGCGCACGGCGAACTTCGGCACGTCGCGCTGCAGGGCGATGCCGGCCAGCTGCTTGGCCAGCGCGCTGAGGCCCGGTGTCTGCGTGAACCCGTTGACCAGCCGCGGCATCTTCGACGCGATGCGCGCCCAGCGATGGATGAAGCCCATGCTCCAGGCCTGGATCGGCCGGCGCTTCTGCTGGTGGTAGTGGTACAGGAACTCGGCCTTGTAGCTCGCCATGTCGGTATGCGTCGGACAGTCGCTCTTGCAGCCCTTGCACGCCAGGCACAGGTCGAGCGCCTCCTTCACCGCCTCGGACTGCCAGCCACCGGTCACCACCTCGCCGCGCAGCATCTCGCCGAACAGCCGCGATCGGCCGCGGGTCGAATACCTTTCCTCGCCAGTCACGCGGTAGCTCGGGCACATCACGCCGCCACTCTGCGACCGGCACTTGCCCATGCCGACGCAATGCTCGATCGAGCGGGCGAAGCCGTCGCCCTCGGCGGTGGTGAAGTTCATCCGCGTCTCGAACCGGATCGGGGCGTAGCCCGGGCCGTAGCGCAGGTTCTCGTCGATGCGGTAGGCATCGATCAGCTTGCCGGGGTTCATCCGGCCCGCAGGATCCCAGATGGCCTTGAACTCGCGGAATGCCTGCATCAGCTCCGGCCCGTACATCACCGGCAGGAACTCGGCCTTGGCCTGCCCGTCGCCATGCTCGCCGGACAGCGAGCCGCCGTAGCGCACGACCAGGTGCGCCGCATCCTCGGTGAACCCGCGCCACTTCGCGATGCCTTCCGGCGTGCGCAGGTCGAAGGTGATGCGTGCATGGATGCAGCCATCGCCGAAGTGCCCGTACAGCGAGGTCTCGTAGCCGTAGCGGTCGACCAGCGCCTGGAACTCGCGCAGGTAGTCGCCCAGGCGCATCGGGTCGACCGCCGCATCTTCCCAGCCGACCTGCGGATCGCGGCTGCCCGCGAGCCCGAGCGCACTGGCCGAGGCCGCGGTCTCGCGGATGGTCCAGATCGCCTCGGCCACCGCCGGGTCGTCGATCAACCAGTGCGACGGCGCATCGGGCCGGCCCGCATAGTGGTCGACCAGCGCCTGCGCCTGCGCGCTCGCCGCGGCCACCGTATCGGCGCCGAACTCGATCATGATCCAGGCATCGCCCTGCGGCAGCTTCGCGATGTCGGCCAGGCGCAACCCGCGCACGCGCAGCCCGCCGATGATCTTCTGGTCCAGGCCCTCGGTGGCGATCGGCCCGAACGGGAGGATCTGCGGCACCGCATCGCCGGCGACATAGATGTCGGGATAGCCCAGCACCAGCAGCACGCGCTTCTGCGGGCTCTGCACCAGCCGGGTCTTCGCCTGCAGGGTGATCGCGCAGGACCCCTCGGTGCCGACCAGTGCGCGCGCGATGTTGAAGCCGTTCTCGGGCAGCAGCTGGTCGAGGTTGTAGCCCGACACGCGCCGCTTGATCTTCGGATACTTCGTGCGGATCAGTTCGCCGTACTTCTCGGCCAGCGCCTTCAGCTTCGAGTAGATCTCGGCGCGCCGCCCGCCGGCCGCGACGATGCGTTCATATTCATCATCCGGCGTCGGCCCGACCCACAGGCGCAGGCCATCGTAGGTCAGCACCTCGAGCGCCTCGACGTTCTCGACCGTCTTGCCGGCCATCACCGAATGCGCGCCGCAGGAGTTGTTGCCGATCATGCCGCCCAGGGTGCACCGGCTGTGGGTCGCCGGGTCGGGACCGAAGGTCAGCGCATGTTCCTCGGCTGCATCGCGCAGCGCATCGCACACCACCCCCGGCTCCACGCGCGCCGTGCGCGCCTGCGGGTCCACCTCGAGCACGCGGTTCAGGTACTTCGAACAGTCGAGCACCACCGCGACATTGACCGTCTGGCCATTCTGCGCGGTGCCGCCGCCGCGCGGCAGGATCGGCGCGCCGAACGCACTGCAGACCTCGACCGCAGCGACGATGTCCTCGACCGTCCTCGGCAGCACGACCCCGATCGGCACCTGCCGGTAGTTGGACGCATCGTGCGCATAGACCGCACGGCTGCCCGCGTCGAAGCGGACCTCGCCCGACACCACCCGGCGCAGCGCGGCCGCGAGTGCCTCGACATCGATGCCGTGCGGTGCACGCGCCGGTGCAGCGGGCTGGGCGGGGGACGGCGTATCGAGGGGCGGTGGCATGGGCAGGGAGTGTAGCAGCGGGCCGGCGCGCATCGACCCGGCCGGATGCCGTCTCAGGGCGTCTCGAATGCGCCTGCGAGTTCGTCGGCGGCCTGTCGCAGGCGCGGGACGAGGCTGAGCGCCCGTTCGAGCGACAACCGGCCGACCGGCCCGTGCACCGCCACCGCGGCCATCGGCCTGCCGCCTTCGTCCAGCACCGGCACGCTGGCGGCGACCAGCCCGTCGAGGAATTCCTCGTTGTCGGTACCCACGCGCGACTCGCGGATGCGCGCGAACTCGGCCTCGAGCAGGGCGGGCTCGGTCAGCGTGCGCGCCGTGCGCCGGTCGAGCGGCAGCGTGGACAGCAGCCGCTTGCGGGTGCGCGCGGGCAGCAGCGAAAAGAACAGCTTGCCGCTGGCGGTGCAATGCAGGGGCACGCGCGACCCGGGCTGCAGGGTCATCTGCAACGGCCACTGCGACTCGACACGGTCGATGTACACCACCTCGGACCCGTCGAGCATCGTGATGTTGCAGGTCTCGTTCAGGTCGGCGACCAGCCGCTCGAGGATCGCCCGCCGGTCGGCCTGGCGCGCGCTGTGCCGCATCGCATCCACCGCCAGGCGGGTGGCCCGGCGGGCGAGCATGTAGTTGCGGTCGGATGGTTCCTGCGCGAGGAATCCGGCGACCGCGAGCTGGCGCAGGATGCGGTGTGCAGTGGGCCTCGGCAGCCCGAGCGCATCCGCGATCGCAGACAGCGACAATGCACGATCGGACGCCGCAAGCACTTCAAGCACGCGCAGTCCACGCAACAGCGCGGAATCCGGATCGGGCCGCACGGTGGCCAAGTCAGCACCCCCCGTCCAAGGACCGCGGCTCAGCCCGGCGCTGCGCCCTCGGCAGGGGCCATCGGAGCGGCAGCAGGCTGCGCCCTCGCACCGGGGACTTCGGACAGGTCGAACTCATCGTGTATCAGGTCGCGGATGCGCGCCTTCAGCGCGACGAACCCGGGGCTTTCCTCTCGCCGCGGGCGCGGCATGTCGACCTCGATGTTAGCCTTTACCCGGCCCGGCCGGCGGGTCATCACGATGATCCGGTCGGACAGCTTGATCGCCTCTTCGATGGAGTGCGTGACCAGCACCATCGTCTTGCGCTGCTCCATGAAGATGCGCACCATTTCATCCTGCAGCATGCTGCGGTTCTGTGCGTCGAGGGCGGCGAACGGCTCGTCCATCAGCAGCACCGCCGGGTCCACGGCCAGTGCGCGGGCGATCGCCACCCGCTGGCGCATGCCGCCCGAG
>JAIENF010000557.1 GCA_019751575.1 Burkholderiales bacterium | reverse complement strand
CGCGTCGCGCAGGCCGCCGGTTTCTCGCAGCGCGTGATCGGACCCTACGGCCCGGTCGCGCCGGTCAAGGACCTCACCACCGGCCTCGAACTGCTCAGGCTGCCGTCGGGTTTCAGCTACAAGAGCTACGGCTGGACCGGCGACATGATGACCGACGGCCAGGCCACCCCCGGCTCGCACGACGGCATGGGCGTGATCGTCACCCGCCGCGTCGGCCGCAGCCAGGAAATGATCCTCTGCCGCAACCATGAGCGCGGCAACACGGCCACGGCGATCGTCACGCCGCGCCAGGGCTACGACACGGTCGCCTCCGGTGCGACTCCGACCCGGCCCGGTGGCGGCAACACCAACCTGGTGTTCCGCGACGGCAACTGGGTGTCTTCGGTCGGCAGCCTGTCCGGCACGCTGACGAACTGCGCAGGCGGCGTCACGCCCTGGGGCACCTGGCTCAGCTGCGAAGAGACGATCTCCAACCGTACCAGCGTGGGCGGCCTGAAGCACGGCTATGTGTTCGAAGTGTCGGCAGACCCGACGCAGACCACCGGCGAGCCGATCGTCGGCATGGGCCGCTTCCAGCACGAAGCCGCCGCCGTCGATCCGGTCACCGGCTTCGTGTACGAGACGCATGACGCCACCCGGCTGAACGGCATCTATCGCTACGAGCCGTTGGTCACCACGGGTGCCCTCGGTTCGCTGGTTCGGGGTGGAACCCTGAAGATGGCCAAGATCAAGGCCGTGATCGAGCAGGCGCCGGCGTCGTTCAATCCGCCGCCGCAGGCCGTGCTGCTCGCGCCGCAGCTGGGCGACAGCTACGAGCTCGAGTGGGTCACCATCGACTTCCCCGATGCCGACCCGGTCGCCAACGTGCCCGCGAACTACTTCCCGTACGTGACCGGCGTGTCGACCCCTGCCGGCCCGTTCAAGGAAGGTTTCGACAAGGGTGGCGCACAGCTGGGCCGCGGCGAAGGCATCTGGTACTGGAACCGCAAGATGTACATCGTCGACACCTCCGGTGGCCTGAGCACTGCCGGCGTGCCGGGCAGCGGCGAAGGCACGGTCTGGGAACTCGACTGCGACACCCAGGTGCTGACCTGCATCTTCGTGGTGCAGCAAGGCCAGTCGAACGTCGGCAACAACGCCGACAACATCTGCATCAGCCCGAAGGGCGGCATCCTGGTGTTCGAGGATGGCGGCACGCACACCTTCAATGGCGAGACGGTCGGTTGCCGGATGATGGGCATCCTGCCCGACGGCAATACCTTCACCTTCGGCGAGAACAACATCACCGCAGCGATCCGCGCCCAGGCCGTCGCGATGGGCAAGGCTGCCGGCACCGGTGACGGCCGCGGCGGCGAGTTCTGCGGCGGCACGTTCTCGCCCGACGGCCGGGTGCTGTTCGTGAACATCCAGACGCCCGGCATCACCTTCGCGATCTCCGGCCCGTGGGGTGCAGGCCCGCTGTAACAATCGGCTGCGATCCTCGGGCAGGTGCTTGTTCACCTGCCCGACTCAAGACAAACAGGAGCAACTAGACATGCAAAGCAACGCCTTCCTCGGCGCACTGTGCGCCGCACTGCTGGTCGCCGCACCGTCGGCCCAGGCCATCACCCTCACCTCGACCAGCCTCGGCGGCAACGACAACAACGGCGTGGTGATCGGCGCCGGCACGCTGGGCATCGACGTCGGCATTCGCGGCTTCTCGCCGGCGACCTTCACGTTCACCCGGACCCCGAACAGCGCCGCTGCCTACGATTTCAGCTCGGTCATCGACAACCTGATCGGGTTCCCGTTCGGTTCCGTTTCGATCTCGCTGCTGGGCGGTGCCACCTTCAACGGAACCGGCAGCGTGACGCCGGTCTTCGGCAGCGTCAATGCGACCACCCTGCTGCCGGCAGTGAACCCGACGATGCTCACCGTCGGCTTCGGCGTGAACGGCGAGCCTTTCGGCGTCGAAATCGGCAACCCGTTCGGCGTCGTGGGCCTGTCCGACTGGAACATCCGCCTGAACAACGCCAACAGCTTCTCGGTCACGTTCGCGCCCACGCCGATCCCGGTGCCGGGCGGGCTGGTGCTGTTGCTGAGCGGCCTGGTCGGCGTCGGCGTGCTGTCCCGCCGCCGCAAGGCCTGACGCGTCCAGAACTGCGGAAGCACTGAGAGGGAGGGGCGCCAGTGGCGCCCCTTTCCCGTTCTGTCGAACACACTGAATCCTGAAGGAGACCTCCATGGTTGCCGACATCCGCAAGAGCCGCCGCTCGTTCATCCAGAGCAGCGCATCGATCGCTGCCGCACCGTTCGTCGCATCACTGGCCGGCCTGCATGCAAAGCATGCGCACGCCGCAGGCCCGTCCGCACTGGTGCCCAGCCCGTATGGTCCGATCGCCCCGGTGAACGACCTGGTGACCGGCCTGCCCCTGCTCAAGCTGCCGAAGGGCTTCACGTACAAGAGCCATGGCTGGACTGCCGATCCGATGACCACCGGCGGTGCGACGCCCGGCAACCATGACGGCATGGCGGTGATCCGCAGCCGCAGGGTCGGGCGCTCGACCGAGATCACCCTGGTGCGAAACCATGAACTTGGCGTCGGTCCGGCGACGATCGCGGCACCGGCCCGCTACGACATCGGCAACTACGTGGTGCCGGCCGGGTCGACCTTTCCGGTCGGTACACCCAACCTCAACGGCGTCAACGGCTTTGCCGCCGGCGGCACCACCAACCTCGTGTTCCGCGACGGCAACTTCGTCGAGTCTTACCCGAGCCTCGGCGGCACGCTGGGCAACTGCGCCGGCGGCGCGACGCCCTGGGGAACCTGGCTGACCTGCGAAGAGACGGTGGCCAATGTCTCCAGCTTCGGCGGCAAGAAGCATGGGTATGTGTTCGAAGTGCGCGCGGACGCCGCGACCACGACCGGCGTGCCGATCATCGGCATGGGCCGGCTGGTGCATGAAGCGGTCGCAGTCGACCCTGTCACCGGCATCGTCTACGAGACCGAGGACAACCGCAACGCCGCCGGCTTCTATCGCTACATCCCGCTGGTCACCCCGGGCGGCCCGGGTTCGCTCGAGCAGGGCGGCCGGCTGCAGGCAGCCCGTGTCATCGGCATGCCGAACGCCGACCTGATCGTCGCTGCGGTCGGCGACACCTACCGGCTGGAATGGGTCGACATCGCCGATCCCGACGCCGAGCCCGTGCTGCGTTCGAACTTCCCCGACTTCGGGCCGTCCGGCAGCGGCCCCGCCCCCGGCACTGCTGCGCTGACCGGCCCGTTCGCCCAGGCCTGGGACGCGGGCTGCCTGCGCATGAGCCGCGGCGAAGGCATCTGGTACTGGAACCGGAAGATGTACATCGTCGATACCGCGACCGGACTGCAGAACCGGCAGACGCCACCCGGACGGCGTGGCCAGGGTGACGGTGCGGTCTGGGAACTCGACCTGGACAGCCAGCAACTGACCTGCATCTATGCGGTGCCGCAGTTCTCGTCGCAGGTCGGCAACAACCCGGACAACGTGACGGTCAGCCCGAAGGGCGGCATCCTGCTGTGCGAGGATGGTGGCACGTTCAGCTTCAACGGCGAGACCTTCGGCGCGCGATTGACCGGCCTCACCGCCGGTGGCGATGCCTATGCGTTCTGCGAGAACAACGAGACCTCCGACGTGCTCGCCGGCGCGCGCGCGCTCGGCAAGTTCGTCAACGGCGGTACCCCGCCGCCGGCGCAACTGGGGGCCGAGTTCGCGGGTGCCTGCTTCGATCCGACCGGGCGCGTGCTGTTCGTGAACCTCTACACCCCGGGCACCACGTTCGCGATCTCGGGTCCGTGGGGTGCCGGTCCGCTGTAAGCAGCAACCCGCAGCAACCCGCGGCAACGGCCGTCGCGGGCAGGCAGGACGACACCGGCAACGGCGGAGTCCTGCCTGGCCGGCAGGCACGATCCCCGCAGGGTGGAGTCCATCGACCCACCACCCGCGAGGACGCTCCGATGAAGAGGGTGCGGTTCGTCCTGACGTCCCATCCCGAACTGGGCGCCCCCGGGTGCAAGGCCGGCGTGTTCCTCGAAGCACTCGCCGTCCCCTCGCGTCGGGCGTTTCCGCGCGGATGCGCAGGCGATGGAGGAGCCGCCTTTGTCCGCGCTGCGCTAAAGTTGCGGGCGGCCGTGCCGATCACGCCTTGTCATCTTGCAGGCGGAACGGAGCGCGCATGAAAGGCATGGTCTTTACGGAGTTCCTCGAACTGGTAGAGCGCACATGGTCTCCGGCGCTCGTGGATGAGCTGGTCGAATCGTGCGACCTGCCCTCCGGCGGCGCCTATACCTCCGTAGGTACCTACGACCATCGGGAGATGGTCAGTCTGGTGGTGGCGCTGTCGGCACGGACAGGGCAGCCGCCCGATGACGTGCTGCAATGGTTCGGACGCGGACTGTTCGGTTCGCTGGCCGGTTCCTACCCTCGTTTCGTCGACGGGCACGCTGACGCGTTCTCGATGCTGGCAGGGATAGAGGCGGTGATCCACGTGGAGGTCCGCAAGCTCTACCCCGACGCGGAACTGCCTGTGTTCAAGATCAGTCGTCCCGATGCGCAGACCCTGGTGCTCGACTATCGGTCACCGCGCTGCCTGGATGCGCTCGCGCACGGCCTGATCGATGCCTGCGTCGAGCGTTTCGGCGGCGGCGTCCACGTCCAGCGCGTGCCGCTGGGTCCGACCCATGCGGACGGCAGCCGGTTCACCCTGGTGCTGCAGTGAGCGACGCCGACGCGGGCCGCATGCCCCCGCCGGCTGAAGACAGGGCGGCCGGAGACACGACGGCCACGATCGCACGGCTCGAGCGCCGCGCCCTGCGCGAGCGCGAGGCGCGGCGCCAGGCCGAGGCACTGCTGGAGACCCGCAGCCTGGAACTGTATGAAGCCAACCAGGCCCTGACGCGCCTGGCCGGCTCGCTCGAGGAACAGGTCGAGGCGCGCACCCGCGAAATGGAGTCCGCGGTCCTGCGTGCAAACGAGGCGTTGAGTGCGAAGACGAACTTCCTGGCCACGATGAGCCATGAACTGCGCACGCCCATGAACGGCGTGATCGGCGCGGTGCAGTTGCTGCTCGACTCCCCGCTTGCGCCCGAGCAGCAGGCCCATGCCGAAACGATCCGCGCCAGCGGCGAGCTGCTGCTGTCGATCATCAACGACATCCTCGACCTGTCGAAGATCGATGCGGGACGTCTCGTGCTCGAATCGCGTCCGTTCGATCCCCGGCGGTCGCTGGCCAGCATCGATTCGCTGATGCGGCCCACAGCCGGCGCGCGCGGCATCGACTTCGACGTGCGCGTCGACCCTGCGGTGCCCACGCGGCTGGTGGGGGACGACATGCGGCTGAGGCAGGTGATGCTCAACCTGGCGTCCAACGCGGTGAAGTTCACGTCCCAGGGCGGCGTTGCCGTGCGCCTGGCTGCAGGCCCGCCCGACGCCGAAGGCTGGCTGCCGGTCGAGTTCACGGTCGAGGACACCGGCATCGGCATCCCCTCGCATCGCCTGGAAACCGTGTTCGAGCCGTTCACCCAGGCCGATGCAAGCACGGCTCGCGAGTATGGCGGCACCGGCCTGGGACTGGCGATCTGCCGCCGGATCGCCGGGCTGATGCACGGCTCGCTCGAGGTCGAGAGCATCCCCGGGCAAGGCTCCGTGTTCCGGATGTGCTGGCGCGCGCAGGCGGCGGTCGCGCAGGCAGCCGACGCCGAGCCCGCCCCGGCGTCCATGCCAGCATCCCCGGGCGACACGCGATCGCTTCGCGTGCTCGTGGTCGAGGACAACGAGATCAACCGTACGATCGCCTGTGCGCTGCTCGCGCGACTGGGACTGGATGCTGAAGTGGCCGAGGACGGCGAGGTGGCGCTCGAGAAGGTCGTCTGCGGCCGCTATGACCTCGTGCTGATGGACATGCGCATGCCGCGCATGGACGGCCTGGAGTCGACCCGGCGCATGCGGGCGCTGCCGCTCGGCCGCCAGCCGCGCGTGTTCGCGCTCACCGCCAATGCGTTCGAGGAAGATCGCCAGGCCTGCCTTGCCGCAGGCATGGACGGGTTCCTCTCGAAGCCCTATCGCCTGGAACAGCTCGCAGGGGTGGTCGCCGACGTACGGGCATGGCTGCGGATGCTGGACCCGGCCTAGGCCGGCCCGGGTGCACCCGTCGCCGGCGCGCCATCGCTCGAGGCATCGGCACGTCGCCGCGCGCTGGCGACGTCTTCGAAGAAATGGTCCGCGCCGAGCGTGGCGGCGAAACCGGAACGCTCGAACAGGGAGCGGGGCTGTGCATTGGCCCCCGCGATGAACAGCCGCTTGCCGTTGCGCGCCAGCTTGCGGTGCAGCGTGGCCAGCATGTCGAGGCCGGTGGTGTCGACATTGATCAGCTTCTGCATGTCGAGCACGATCACCTTCGCCGGATGTGCCGGTTCGGCCAGCGCGAGCAGTGGCTCGATCTTGTTCGCCGCGCCGAAGAAGAGCGACCCGAACACTTCGTACACGCGCACCGGCCGCGTCGCCTCCGGCATTGCCGTCGGTGACGGGTCGACCCCGTCCGCAGGGCCGAGGACCTCGCGTACCTGCGTCAGCCCCGACATGCGCGTGATGAAGAACACCGCCGCCAGCACGAGGCCTGCCTGCACCGCGACCGTCAGGTCGAAGATCACGGTCAGCACGAAGGTCGCCAGCAGCACCGCCTGGTAGTTGAACCGGTAGCGGCGCAGGTGCCTGAACTCGCTCCATTCGCCCATGTTCCACGCAACCACCAGCAGGATCGCCGACAGCACTGTGAGCGGGATGTAGCGGGCCGCGGGCGCGGCCACCAGCACCACCAGCAGCAGCGTCAGCGCATGCACGATGCCGGCGACCGGGCTGCGCCCGCCCATGCGCACGTTGGTGCTGGTGCGCGCGATCGCCCCGGTGGCGCAGAAACCGCCGAACAGCGGTGCCGCGAGGTTCGCCAGCCCCTGGGCGATCAGTTCCTGGTTCGGGTCGTGCCGGTCGTCGATCATGTTGTCGGCCACCGTCGCCGACAGCAGGGACTCGATCGCGCCGAGCAGTGCGATGGTGAACGCCGGTGCGAACAGCGGCCCGAGTTCCGAGAACGACACCGTGGGCAGCGCGAACGGCGGCAGGCCGGACGGGATGCCCCCGAACCGGGATCCGATGGTCTCGACATCGAGCCCGAGCGCCGCGGCCAGCGCCGTGCCTGCGACCAGCGCGACCACGGGGCTGGGCACGATGCGCCAGCGCTTCGGCCAGAGCACGATCAGGATCACGCAGGCGACGCCCAGCATCACGCTCTGCGGGTTGAAGGTCGGCAGCCCCGACCAGAGCGCCTCGATCTTGCCGAAGAACTCCGCCGGCAGCGCGTCGATCTCGAGGCCGAGGAATTCCTTCACCTGGGACAGCAGGATGAGCACGGCGATGCCCTTGGTGAACCCGCTGATCACCGAGATCGGGATGAAGCGGATCCAGGTGCCCAGCCGCGCGAGTCCCATGGCGAGCAGCATCACGCCGGCCATCATCGTGCAGATCAGCAGGTTGGCCACGCCGTACTGCATGACGATGCCGTAGACGATCACGATGAAGGCGCCGGTCGGCCCCCCGATCTGGACCCGGGAGCCTCCGAACACCGACACGATCAGGCCCGCGACGATCGCGGTGACGATGCCGGACGCCGGGCTCATCCCGCTGGCGATCGCGAAGGCCATCGCCAGCGGCAGCGCGAGGACGCCGACGGTGATGCCGGCAACCACGTCGGTGCCGAACCGCGACCCGTCGTAGCCGCCCATGCTGTCGAGCAGCTTCGGGCGGAACCGGGCCCAGGCAGCCATCGCGGCTACTTGACCTTCATGCCGGGCAGGGCGCCGTCATCGGGCGAGAGGAGGAAGATTCCCGGCCCTTCGCCGCTCGCGGCCAGGATCATGCCTTCGGACACGCCGAACTTCATCTTGCGCGGGGCGAGGTTGGCGACCACCACGGTGAGCCTGCCGACCAGCGATTCGGGCGCATAGGCCGACTTGATGCCGGCGAACACGGTGCGCTGCTCGCCACCGAGGTCCAGCGTGATCTTCACCAGCTTGTCCGCGCCGTCGACCTTCTCGGCATGGGCGATGCGCGCGATGCGCAGGTCGATGCGGGAGAAATCCTCGATGCCGATCGTGCCGGGGGCGGCAGGCGTGGCCGTTGCCGTCTTCGACGGCGCTGCGACGGCGCTGGCGCTGGCTGCGGCTGTGGCCGCTGCGGCCGCCGGGGGCGCCGGGGGCGCCGGGGGCGCC
>JAIENF010000593.1 GCA_019751575.1 Burkholderiales bacterium | reverse complement strand
GTGGGTGGTGCGTCGTACCACCGAGATGCTGGCCACGCTTGACGCCGTCAAGCCGCGCCTGGCGGATCCGGATTCCAAGGCACCGCAGCAGCCCGACTACGCCGCGAACGCGACGCGGTCGATCAAGCCCGAAATGCTCGTGCTGGTCGGCATCTGCACCCACCTCGGCTGCTCGCCCACCGATCGCCTGCAGCCGACCGACGGCTGGGTCGGCGGCTTCTTCTGCCCGTGCCACGGGTCGGTGTTCGACCTCGCCGGGCGCGTGTTCGCCGGGATGCCCGCGCCGACCAACCTGGTGGTGCCGCCGTACATGTACTTGAACGACACTCGCCTGCGCATCGGCGAAGACAGCAAGGGGGCATGAGGGACATGAGTCGAATCATTGCAGCCGGACAAGGGCTGGTGGACTGGATCGACGAGCGGTTCCCGCTGGTGTCGACCTGGAAGTACCACATGTCGGAGTACTACGCCCCGAAGAACTTCAACTTCTGGTACTACTTCGGCTCGCTGGCGATGATCGTGCTGGTGCTGCAGATCGTCACCGGCATCTTCCTCACGATGAACTACAAGCCCGACGCCCTGGCCGCGTTCGGTTCGGTCGAATACATCATGCGCGACGTGTCGGGTGGCTGGTTCATCCGCTACATGCACTCCACGGGCGCCTCGATGTTCTTCGCCGTCGTCTACCTGCACATGATGCGTGCGCTGCTGTACGGGTCGTATCGCAAGCCGCGCGAACTGCTGTGGATCTTCGGCTGTTTGATCTACCTTGTGCTGATGGCCGAGGCGTTCATGGGCTACCTGCTGCCGTGGGGCCAGATGTCCTACTGGGGCGCGCAGGTGATCGTGAACCTGTTCGCGACCGTGCCGGTCATCGGCCCCGAGCTGTCGGTGTGGATCCGCGGCGACTACCTGGTGTCCGACGCGACCCTGAACCGGTTCTTCGCGCTGCACGTGATCGCGCTGCCGCTGGTGCTGGTCGGGCTGGTGTTCCTGCACCTGGTCGCGCTGCACGAGGTGGGTTCCAACAACCCGGACGGCATCGAGATCAAGAAGAACAAGGATCCGGTCACCGGCAAGCCGGTCGACGGCATCCCGTTCTTCCCGTACTACATCGTGAAGGACCTGATCGGCATCGTCGTCTTCTTCATGGTGTTCTTCGCGATCCTCTTCTTCGGTCCGGAGATGGGCGGCTACTTCCTCGAGTACAACAACTTCCTGCCGGCCGATCCGCTGCAGACCCCGGCGCACATCGCCCCGGTCTGGTACTTCACGCCGTTCTACGCGATGCTGCGCGCGGTGCCTGCGATGTTCGGTTCGCAGTTCGCGGGTGTCGCGGTGATGGGTGCGGGCGTGATCATCCTGTTCTTCCTGCCCTGGCTCGACCGCAGCCCGGTGAAGTCGATCCGTTACAAGGGTCCGATCTTCCGCTCCGCGCTGGCGATCTTCGTTGTCAGCTTCCTGGTGCTGGGGTACCTGGGCGTGGCCACGACCGACGTCTGGGGCAAGATGCCGGAGATCCTGCCGATCATCGGCGGAATCGAGGTTGCGACGATCGTCTCGCGCGTCCTCACCATCGCCTACTTCGCGTTCTTCCTGGCGATGCCGTGGTACAGCCGGATCGACAAATGCAAACCTGAACCCGAGCGGTTGACATGATGAAGACGGCCATGATCAGAAACCGGGCGTTCGCAGCCCTCTTCAGCCTCGGCGCAATGTTCGCGGTGTTCGCCACGGCGGTGCCGACCCAGGCCGTCGCAGCGGGCAGCAACTTCCCGCTGCAGCGCGCGCCCGTCAACCTGCAGGACGCGGTGTCGCTCCAGCGCGGGGCGCAGCTGTTCGTGAACTATTGCATGGGTTGCCACAGCGCGAACTACATGCGCTTCAACCGCCTGACCGACCTCGGGTTGACCGAAGAGCAGATCAAGGAATACCTGCTGTTCGGAACCGACAAGGTGGGCTCGCCGATGACCATCGCGATGCGGCCCGCGGACGCGGCCGAGTGGATGGGCAAGGCGCCGCCCGACATGACGGTCATCGCCCGCTCGAAGCGGCCCAACTACATCTACACGCTGCTCAAGTCGTACTACGTCGACGAGTCGCGGGCGCTCGGATGGAACAACCTCGCCTATCCGAACATCGGCATGCCGCATCCGCTCTGGCAACTGCAGGGCGCGCCCCAGCTGAAGGTCGAAGAGAAGCAGTCGCATGGACACGCGGTGCAGGTGAAGAGCATCGTCGCCGGCGAGCCGGGGCTGATGACCGCGGTCGAGTACGACCGCGCAGTCGGTGACCTGGTGAACTACCTGGTGTACATGGGCGAGCCGTGGAAGGTGAAGAGCACCCGCATCGGCATCATCGTCATGTTCTTCCTCTCGATCCTCCTCGTATTCGTGTATCTGCTGAAGCTCGAGTTCTGGCGGGACATCAAGCACTGAGCTTCACCTGACGGTGCTTTCCAGCACCCCGGAACCCACTCACGCCGGCTCGAGACCGGCGGAGGAGAACGAAAAAATGATGACCTTGTATTCGGGAACGACCTGTCCGTTCTCGCAGCGCTGCCGGATCGTCCTTTACGAAAAGGGCATGGATTTCCAGATCACCGACGTCGACCTGTTCAACAAGCCGGAAGACCTGGCGGTGATGAACCCGTACAACCGGGTGCCGGTCCTGGTCGAGCGCGACCTGGTGCTCTACGAGTCGAACATCATCAACGAGTACATCGACGACCGGTTTCCGCATCCGCAACTGATGCCGGCCGATCCGGTGATGCGTGCCCGCGCGCGCCTGTTCCTCTACCGCTTCGAGAACGAGTTGTTCTGCCATGTCGACACGCTCGAGAAGGGCAGCCCGAAGACGGTCGAAAAGGCGCGCCAGATCATCCGCGACAACCTGACCGTCATCGCCCCCGTTTTCGCCAAGCAGAAGTACATGCTGGGCGAAGAGTTCTCGATGCTCGACGTCGCGATCGCACCGCTGCTCTGGCGCCTCGAGCACTACGGCATCGAACTGCCGCGGCAGGCTGCCCCGCTGGCGAAGTATGCCGAACGGCTGTTCAGCCGCCCGGCGTTCATCGACGCGATGACGCCCTCCGAGAAGGTGATGCGGAAGTAGGGGGCGCGATGACCGACCCGACCACCAAGCCCTACCTCGTCCGCGCCATCTACGAATGGTGCAGCGACTCCGGCTATACCCCTTACCTGTCGGTGAAGGTGGACGCATCGACGCGGGTGCCGCTCGAGTACGTCAAGAACGGCGAGATCGTGCTCAACATCAGCCAGGACGCGACCCGCAACATCACGCTTGGGCGCGATGTCGTGCAGTTCTCGGCCCGATTCAACGGCGTGTCGCGCGAGATCAGCGTGCCGATCGGCGCGGTGGCGGCGATCTTCGCCAAAGAGAACGGGCAGGGGCTGTTCTTCCCGACCGAGGCGGCTGGCGCTGCGGCAGGCCAGGGTACCGATGCGCCCGAGTCGCCGCCTGCCGGTTCCGGCCGCAACGGCAATGGCGACGAACCGGGCCCGGACACGCCGACGCGCCCGTCCCGGCCGTGGCTCCAGGTCGTCAAGTAGGCGGGGCTGCCTCCGCCGAGCGGCCGCCGCCCTCTTGCAGGAACCGCAGCACGCGCGCGTTGAACGCGTCCGGGCGGGTCTTCGACAGGGAATGCCCGCCGCTTTCCATCAATTCCAGCTGGGCACCGGGGATCGCACGGGCCAACGCCTCTGCATGGTAGGCCGGCGTGATGTAGTCGTCGCGCGCGGCCATCACCAGCGTGGGCGTCGTGATCCGCGCGAGGTCTGCACGGCGGTCGAAGGCCGTTATCGCGTCGATGCGCCCGATGGAGACCTCCGACGGCGGCGGATTCACCGCGGCGCGGCGCAGTTCTTCCTCGATCTCGGCGTCGTGCGCATTCACGTAGTCGGGCGGATACAGCCACAACGGATGGAAGCGGCCGTGCAGGTCAGGGCCTGCCTGCTGGTACATCTGCCGCCGGGCCTCGAACAGGCGGCGGAACCAGGGATCGCACCAGGTCCAGGTGGCGTAGATCGCCATCCTCGACAGACGCTCGGGGTGCAGCACGGCCAGTGTCTGGCCGATCGCGCCGCCGGTGGATTGCCCTACCAGGTGCACACGTTCCAGCCCGAGCGCGTCGAGCAGTGCGATCACATCGGCGGCCATGCCGTCGACCGAGAACGAACGCTGCGTGCGATCGCTGGAGCCGGTGCCGCGCTGGTCGTAGGTGATCACCCGGAAGTGCCGGCTGAAGAAAGGCACCTGCGGCGCCCATGACCGGCCAGTGCCGTTCAGGCCGCTGACGAACAGCAGCGGATGGCCGCTGCCGCTTTCCTCGTATGCGATCTCCCCCTCGCCGATGGTCACCCTGGGCATGCTGTCTCCTCTCTGGTTTCACGGCGGTCGACAGGCCGCCCGGCCCCGAGCATACACAGGCGACGGCCTGGCCCGCCGGCACATGGCACACGGCAGGCCTGCACCGCACTGGTGCCCGGGCGCTCGCTTATACTCGGGCCGCGTCGCCGGATTAGCTCAGTTGGTAGAGCAGCGGTTTTGTAAACCGAAGGTCACGGGTTCGAATCCTGTATCCGGCACCGCGCTGCGCCCGCGACGCAGCGCCAGCCTCGCGTGTCGTCTTGTCCGGCTGCACGCGGACATGCCGTCGTTTCGTGCCGCCCCGGCCCTGCACGACCCGCGCCTGTCGACCATCGCAGCGGTCCGCGCCCACCTGCGACCTTCACCGTCTCGCACCAGGGGAAACGCCCGTTCGGACTCTGGAGAATTCATGCTCCCGGCACATTGCCTGCAATATTCGCAGTTCAGCCTTGGCCCGCAGTACTCGTAAACCGCCAGCCAAGGAGCCAGCACATGAAGGGAATCGATCACCCCCGCAACGACGAATCATTGAACAAGTCCGGCAACGAGTCGATCCGCGATGTGATCGCTCAGGTGAGCGAGAGCCGGCGTCATTTCCTGAAATCCGCCTTCAGCGCCACCGCGCTCGCCTCCGTCGGTGGGGTGACTCTCGGTGGCTTCATGCAGTCCGTCGAGGCTGCTCCGATCCCGCCGAGCGTGGGCTTCGCAGGCTACGGCTTCGACAGCGTGCCGCCCAACTTCCGCAACGCGGTCACCGGTCTCGCGGACACGGATCTGGTGTCGGTGCCCACGGGCTACAAGGCGACCATCCTGTCGGCGTGGGGCGATCCGATCATGCCGGGCGCGCAGGACTGGGACGTGAGCGCCACCCAGGATGCGGCCGCGCAGGAGAAACAGGTCGGCATGCACCACGACGGCATGCACTTCTTCCCGTTCCCGACCCGCGGCGGCGGCCGGCTCGGCGTGTCGAGCGACCGTGGCCTGCTCTGCGTGAACCACGAGTACACCCACGAGAACGTCCTGCATGGCGCCGAGGGGCTCACCGGCGGCGTCGGCGTCACCATCCAGAAGGTGCGCAAGTCGCAGGCCGCGCACGGCGTATCGGTGCAGGAAATCGTCAAGACCGGCAACGGCTGGCGCGTGCAACGCGGCTCGCCGTTCGGTCGCCGCATCACGGTCAACACCCCGATGCGGATCTCCGGGCCGGCGGCAGGCGACGATCTGCTGAAGTCGAAGCGGTTCCAGATCACCCCGAACGGCTCGGTCGACACCGGCAACACCAACGACGGCTTCACCGTGTTCGGCACCGCGAACAACTGCGCGCACGGCTACACGCCGTGGGGCACCTACCTCACCTGCGAGGAGAACTGGAACGGATACTTCGGCAGTACCTCCCCGGCCACGAATCCCAACTTCGTGCCCACGGGCGTGCCCGCCAACCCCTTCGTTCCGAACACGGCTACGGAAGCTGGCAGGGATTACAACCGCTACGGCATAAGCATCAACGGCTTCGGGTATCGCTGGCACACCGTCGACCCCCGCTTCGATGTGCTTGCGAACCCCAAGGAGCCCAACCTGTTCGGCTGGGTGGTCGAGATCGATCCGTTCGACCCCGCGAGCGTGCCGGTCAAGCGCACCGCGCTGGGCCGCTTCAAGCACGAGAGTGCGCAGGAAGCGGTCGACGCGCAGAACCGCGTCGCGTTCTACCAGGCCTGCGACGAGGTCAACGAGTACCTCTACAAGTTCGTCTGCGCGCGTCCTTTCACGCCGAACAACCGTGCGGCCAACCGTGACATGCTCGACCATGGCACGCTGTATGTCGCGAAGTTCAACGCCGACGGTACGGGCGAGTGGCTCGCCCTGGTGCACGGCCAGAACGGCCTGACGACGGAGAACGGCTTCCGCAACCAGGCCGATGTGCTCATCCGTACCCGCCAGGCGGCCGACCGCGTCGGCGCGACGATGATGGATCGTCCCGAGTGGTGCGCATACCGGCCGCGCGTGCTCGGCTACGAGGAGATCGAGGTCTACTGCACGCTGACCAACAACTCCCGGCGTGGCACGTCTCCGGCTTCGTCCAACAATCCCAACGGCCTGACCGGCGCATCGGCCGCCCGGCCGCCGGTAGACTCGGCGAACCCGCGCGCGTCCAATTCGTTCGGCCACATCATCCGCTGGCGCGAGGACGGCCGCTCGGTCGCTGCCACCACCTTCAAGTGGGACCTGTTCGTCGAGTGCGGCGACCCGACGCTGCCGCAGGCCAACCTGCAGGGCAACATCGTCGGTGATGCCTACGGCGCACCGGATGGACTGTGGTTCGACTATTTCGGCCGCCTGTGGATCCAGACCGACCAGTCGCTCGGAGGTGCGTCGCCCTACCAGAACGTCGGTACCAACCAGATGCTGTGCGCGGACCCGAATACCAAGGCCACGCGCCGCTTCCTGACTGCGCCGGCTGGCTGCGAAGTCACCGGCGTGATCGTGACGCCCGATCATCGGACGATGTTCGTGAACGTCCAGCATCCGGGCGAGGGTTCGCCGGCCGAAAACCCGACGCAGTTCAGCAACTGGCCGCACACGCAGGGCTACGGGCCGTCCGGCCGGCCGCGCTCGGCCACGGTCGTCATCACCAAGGACGACGGCGGAATCATCGGCACCTGATGTCGTTCGTCCGGCCTGGTCCAGATCAAGAGGCCAGGCCGGTACGGTCGAGACATCACCTCGCCGGCAGGGATCAACCGTCCAACCGGTTGTCCCTGCCGGCGCGGGTCTGGAGGCTGTCCCTCAATCCTTTCTGGAGAAACGCGATGAAATCGCTTCATCAACTGGCGGCTCTCGCCGGCGTGCTGGCAATCGCAGCCATGCCTGTCAAGGCCGACCTGCTGACCAACCCGGCTCAGCTCCCGAGCGCCCCGGTCAACCTGCTGTTCACCTTCGACAGCCCGACCGGCTCCAACCTGAACGCACCGGTGGCCATCGGCAACGGCGTGACCTTCTCGACCACCGGCGGTCCCGGCTCGCTGGGCGATGCCGGCGGTATCTGGAGCCTGGGCAGCAACGGCTTCTGGAGCCTGGGCAAGACCTTCGCCGGCGTCGACGGCGACTTCGACGGCAACGGCCTTCCCGCAGGGATGCTGTTCGACTTCGGCGGCCTGCTGGTCAAGGGCGTCGGCGGCTTCATGAACTTCGACCCCGACTTCACGTTCGGCGGGCCGACGGCTGCCCTCCCGTTGCCGCTGTACATCGCAGCCTTCGACCGCTTCGGCACGCTGCTGGAAGAGTACGACCTGCCGCTGATCAACACCCCCGGCGGCTTCAACGAGGGCGTCTTCTACGGCATCGGCCGCGACCAGGCGGACATCGCCAGCTTCCTGATCTCCGGTCCGTACGCGGTGGTCGACGACCTGCAGATCGCCGCCATCCCGCTGCCGCCCACCGCGTGGCTCATGGGTGCCGGCATGCTGCTGCTCGGCTGGCAGGCGCGCCGCTCCCGAAAGGGCTGAGCGCTCGAACAGGCCCGTGGGAATCACGCACTGCCGGGCTGATCGGCAGTGCGTGATTCGCCGCGGGGCTATGGGTTGCGAGTCCCCCGCACGATCTCGTCGAAGCGGAGATAGAGGTATGCGAAATCGGTGTCGGTCATGCCCTGCGCGATCGCCGACTCGAGGAAGTCGCGCGTGAGGGTGCCCAGCGGCACCTGTGCGCCCAGGGCGTCCGCGAGCGATACCGCCATCGACACATCCTTGCGCAGGTTGTACACCCTCGAGCGCGCGTCCCACCGGCCGGACAGGATGTGCGCCGGGAAGCGCACCTCGCTTGCATAGCTGCGCGCGTTCGACACGTTGAACACGCCGATCATGTCGGCGACATCGATGCCCGCC
>JAIENF010000126.1 GCA_019751575.1 Burkholderiales bacterium | reverse complement strand
CGCCCGCGGCCGGCGGGCGCGGCCGCGGCGGCTGCGCCAGCCGCGCCAGCGGCCAGCGGATCGCGCGACGTGCAGACGCTGCTCGCCGCCTATGGCTGCAATGGATGCCACGCCGTCGATGCCAAGCTGGTGGGACCCAGCTTCCGGGAGGTAGCCCGCCGATTCGGCAGCGAGGCCGGCGGGGATGACCGGGTTGCACGGCGCATTCGCGACGGGGGCGCCGGGGACTGGGGGGCGATCCCGATGCCGCCCCATCCGGCGATCAACGACGCCGAACTGCGTTCCCTGGTGGCCTGGGTCTTCGCCCAGCGATGACGGAACCGATCCGATACCATGCGCGGGGTGTCGGATCCGGCCCTGCGGACCCGGCCGCACACGCGGGTACGGGCCGGGGCTGCTCCTCGCATCCTCCAGTACCCCTGAGCACAACCCGGAGGAGGCGGCGCCGAACCGAACGTTGAGCCGCCCGCCGCAGCCGTCCTGCGCCTGCGAACGGGTATCCAGGTCCCCTGACCCTCGAATCCAGTCTGGAGGTATCCCGAATGAGCCAGCTTCACCTCGTGGTCTTCGTACTCGCGGTCGCCCTGACGCTGTCCGTCTGGCGGGCAGGCCGGACGCCTGCCCTCACGTTCATCGACTACCGCACCATTGGAGATCGTGCGGGGTTCAACGGGTTTGCCGCGCGGAGACTCATCCCGATCCCGGCGGCTGCGCTGCTGTGCCTCGTGCTTGCCAGTGCCCGGCCAGAGCTTGCCCTGCCGCTCGTCTTCATCGAACTGCTTGCCGTGGTTGCCTCGGCAAACTGGGTCTCGATGGGCGTATCCGGCTTCAGGGGCGAAGCCAATCCATCAGGCGCTGCCTGATCCGTCGCTCGAGCGGAGCTTCGACGGCATGCCGCGCTTGCCATCGAGCGCAGGGCCCGCGCGCTGGCTTACACTTGCCGCCACACACCACGGACGGGCACCGAGATGGCAGGAGAAAAACCGCGCGGCATGAAGAAGGGCCTCACCGCCTATGGCGACCAGGGCTTCTCGCTGTTCCTGCGCAAGGCCTTCATCAAGGCCATGGGCTACACGGAAGACTCGCTGAACCGCCCGATCATCGGCATCACCAACACCTTCTCCGGCTACAACGCCTGCCACCGTAACGTGCCCGACCTGATCGAGGGCATCAAGCGCGGGGTGATGCTCGCCGGCGGCCTGCCGATCGAGTTTCCGGTGGTTTCGCTGCACGAGTCGTTTGCGCATCCGACCAGCATGTACCTGCGCAACCTGATGGCGATCGACACCGAAGAGATGGTGCGTGCGCAGCCGATGGACGCCTGCGTGCTGATCGGTGGCTGCGACAAGACGGTGCCGGCGCTGCTGATGGGTGCGGCCAGCGCGAACGTGCCCGCCGTGCTGATGGTCACCGGGCCGATGATGACCGGTGACCACAAGGGCGAGCGGCTCGGCGCCTGTACCGACTGCCGCCGCTTCTGGGGCAAGTACCGCGGCAACGAGATCGATGCACGCGAGATCGGCGAGATCGAGGAGAAGCTGTGCCCGACCGCCGGCACCTGCATGGTGATGGGTACCGCCAGCACGATGGCCTGCTGCGCCGAGGCGATGGGCATGATGATCCCGGGCGGGGCGGCGATCCCGGCGGTGATGGCCGACCGCATCCGCAATGCGGAAGAGACCGGTGCGCGTGCGGTGGCCATCGCGGCCGAGGGCCTGACGCCGGACAAGGTGATGACCCAGGCTGCCTTCGAGAACGCGCTGACCATGCTGCTCGCGGTGGGCGGCTCGACCAACGCACTGATCCACATGGCCGCGATCGCGGCGCGGCTGGGCTTCGAGCTCGACCTCGAGGGTTTCGACCGCATGGGCCGCAAGACGCCGGTGCTGGTCGACCTGAAGCCGACCGGGCAGGGCTACATGGAAGACCTGTACCGCGCCGGTGGTGCCACGACGATCATGCGGGAGCTGAAGCCGCTGCTGAACCTGGATGCATTGACGATCACCGGCCGCACGCTCGGCGAGAACCTCGATGCCGCGCCGCCCGGATGGGACCAGAAGGTCGTGCGCCGGTTCGACGACCCGATCTACAAGGATGGCGCGATGGTGGTGCTGCGCGGCAACCTCGCGCCCAACGGCGCGATCATCAAGCAGTGCGCCGCCTCGCAGCCGCTGCTGCAGCACGAGGGCCGGGCGGTCGTGTTCTCGTCGCTGGCAGACCTCGCCAACCGCATCGACGATCCGGCGCTGGACGTGGCGGCAGACGACATCCTGGTGCTGCAGAACTCCGGGCCGAAGGGCGTGCCCGGCATGCCCGAGTCGGGCTACCTGCCGATCCCGAAGAAGCTCGCCGAGCAGGGCGTGAAGGACATGGTTCGCGTGTCCGATGCGCGGATGAGCGGCACCGCCTTCGGCACCATCGTGCTGCATGTGTCGCCGGAATCGGCGGTGGGCGGGCCGCTGGCGCTGGTGAAGAACGGCGACCGGATCCGGCTCGATACCGCCGGGCGGCGGATCGACCTGCTGGTGAGCGACGAGGAACTGGCTGCGCGTCGTGCCGCGTGGGTCGCGCCCGAGCCGAAGCCGGAGGACCGTCGCGGCTACCGCAAGCTGTACATGGAAGACATCGAACAGGCGGAGCGCGGGGTGGATTTCGCGTTCATGCGGGCGCCGACGCGTGGGGTGGTGCCGAGGGCGTGATCTCCGGGGCCTTCCTTCGTCTCAGCCCACCGCCTTCATCCGCGCATCGATCGTCCCCAGCAGTTCATGCCATGACTTCACGAACGCCGCGGCCCCGTCCTGCTGCAGCTTCAGTGCGAGCGCGTCGAGGTCGACGCCGGCCGCCTTGATCGCGGCCAGCGTCGCCGCCGGTTCGCCATCGCGGCCGGCGCCGATCGCCGCACCGACCTTCCCATGGTCGGCGAACGCGAGCAGCGTCTTCTCCGGCATCGTGTTGACGGTATCCGGCGCGGCCAGCGACTCGATGTAGAGCGTGTCCGGTGCCGCCGGATCCTTGGTGCCGGTGCTGGCCCAGAGCAGCCGCTGCGGGCGGGCGCCGGCCGCCATCACCCGCTTCCAGCGCGCCGAGGCGAGCAGGTTGCGGTAGGCGAGGTAGGCCTGCTGGCCGACTGCAATCCCCAGCCGGTTGTTCAGCGATGCGGGTACCTTGCCGACGACCGCGGCATCCCAGCGGCTGATGAACAGCGACGCGACCGAATCGACCTGCGGATCGAGCCCGGACTCGATCCGGCGTTCGATGCCGCGCAGCCAGGCCTCGGCCGCGGCCTCGTACTGCGCGCACGAGAACAGCAGCGTCACGTTCACCGGCACGCCGGCGAAGATCGCTTCCTCGATCGCGGGCAGCCCTTCCGGCGTGCCGGGGATCTTCACGAACAGGTTCGGCCGGTCTGCCTGCCGGTGTATCTGCAGGGCCTCGGCGATGGTGCCGGCGGTGTCGCTCGCAAGCAGCGGTGACACTTCCATCGAGACCCATCCGTCGACGCCGCCCGTGCGCTCGAACGCGGGACGGAACAGGTCGGCAGCGCGGCGCAGGTCTTCCAGCGCCAGTTCGACGAACAGCGCCTCGTTGGTCAGGCCGGCCCTCGTCTTCGCGGCGATGCCCGCGTCATAGGCCTTGCTGCCGCCGATCGCGCCGGCGAAGATCGTCGGGTTCGACGTGAGGCCGGTCACGGACAGCCCGGCGATGTAGCGCGCGAGCGTGCCGTTGTCGAGCAGGTCGCGCGTGATGTTGTCCAGCCAGAGGCTCTGGCCGAGGTCGTGCAGTGCCTGGGTGGAGTTCATCGGGCCTACAGCACGCCCGAGAGCCCGCCGTCCACGTTGACGCAGGTGCCGGTGATGTAGCCGGCTGCGTCCGAAACGAGGAAGGTGATCGCGTTGCCCATGTCTTTCGGCTCGCCCATGCGCTGCAGCGGCACCGACTTCGCGTTGCGCGCGAAGTGCTCCTCGACGGTCAGGTTGTTGCGCTTGGCGCCACGCGCCTGCTGCGGCGTCTTGATCTTGCCGACGCAGACGACGTTGACCCGGATGTTGTGCGGGCCGAGTTCCTTCGACAGCGCCTTGGCCAGCGTCGCGCCCGCCTGCCGGCTCACCACCGTCGGCAGCTGGTTCGCGCCCGGCGTCGCCGCGGCGGCCATCGTGAGGTTGATGATCGAACCGGACTTCTGCGCCTTCATGTACGGCAGCACCAGCCGGATCAGGCGCATCGGTGCGAACAGCTTGACCGACACGTCTTCCTGCCAGCGCGCCTCGTCGATCTCGTCGAACGACAGCTGTCCCGAGCCGCCGGCGTTGTTGACCAGGATGTCGATGTGGCCGAACGTGTCGTGCACCTGCTTCACCCACTGCTGCATCTGCTCGCCGTTGGTGGCATCGCCCTGGAAGGCGAGCACGGTGGCGCCGGTGGCCAGCAGTTCCTTCTCGACGGCCGCCAGCGGCTCGGCGCGGCGCGCGCAGATCGAGACGATCGCGCCTTCCTTCGCCAGGCAGAGCGCGGTGGCGCGGCCGATGCCTTCGCTGCCGCCGGTGATCAGGGCGACCTTGCCTTTGAGTCCGAGTTCCATGGCGTTCTTTCAGGGTGTGTGGGACGTTGGCTGGATTCTAACTCGACGGGCGCGGCATACCGCGCGGGTGCGTGTCCGAGGGTCCTGCGCGGGGTGGCGTCAGGAAATCAGCCTTTCGTTAGTCCGAAAGGATCAATGCAACCCGTCGAGGGTGTGGTCGGCCTGGCGCCGGGTTCGAGCAGCAACCATGGGTGGATCTCGACGTTTGACAGCCTGGCCGGAATCGGCGCGCTGAGGAGCATCGGCAGCAGCAGTGGCAGGAGGCATCAATGCTGACGTCGTCGGAGCGACGGGGCCGGTTTCGCGGACTATGCCTGGGCGCGGCTGCTCGATTCGTCGATGGCGCAGGTCGCGGTGCTGTTCACGGCGCGGACGACGCCTAACGGAAACAGCGTGTCGGGATTCGGCCTTCCTGCCATTGCGGCGACGCTTGATCCTGCGGTCGTGACCATCCAGTCCGGCACCTCTTGGGCGCCCCTGGGCACTGATTCGGGGACGTGCTTCAACATCAATGGCTGTGGCCATACGGGGTGGGTGAAGGCCAGTTACACCATCGCATCGGGCATGGCCATCGACGGCGTGACCATCGGCAATGTCCCGATCCAGGGTGGTGGGCAGACGACCGTCATTCCGGTGCCGGGCGCAGCAGTGCTCTTCGCAAGCGGATTGGCGCTGTTCGGCCTGGTGCGTCGACGCAGGCAGGCCTGATTCACGGGTGCCGCGGCGGATGCCCGAGGGGTGCCGCCGCGGGGAAACACGGGTGAAGGATTGCCCGATTACATCCGGATCGCACCCACCCGCCGCAGCACCGCCTTCTCCACCTCCAGTATCACCAGCAGCGAAACGCCGGCTGCCATGATCACGATGCCCCATGCGAAGGGCAGCGCCTCGGTCTGGAACAGCGTGTTCATCAGTGGCGTAAAGGTGAACAGCAACTGCAGCGCGAACACCCCTGCCACGGCGACCAGCACGCGCGGCGTGCCGCGCACGCCCTGCCAGGTGAACGAGGGCGCTTTCAGGTAGCGCACGCTGAACAGGTAGAACACCTCCATGCAGACCAGGGTGTTGACCGCGGCGGTGCGGGCGGCTTCGATGCTGGCACCTTGTGACAGCGCCCATTCGAACATGCCGAAGATGCCCGCCAGGAAGAGGGTGGACACGAACGCGATGCGCCAGACCAGGAAGCGTGTCAGCAGGGGTTCGCCGACCGGGCGGGGCGGGCGGCGCATCACGCCGGCCTCGGTCGGTTCGAAGGCCAGGACCATCGCCAGCGCGACCGAGCTCACCATGTTCACCCACAGCACCTGCGCCGGAAGGATCGGCAGCGCGATGCCGAGCAGCACCGCCAGCAGCAGGGTCAGCGACTCGCCGCCGTTGACCGGCAGCAGGAAGGTGACGGTCTTCTTCAGGTTGTCATAGACCGTGCGCCCTTCCTCGACCGCATGCGCGATCGAAGCGAAGTTATCGTCGGCCAGCACCACGGAACCGGCCTGCCTGGCGGCCTCGGTGCCCTTGCTTCCCATCGCGACGCCGACATCGGCCTGCTTCAGGGCCGGCGCGTCGTTGACGCCGTCGCCGGTCATCGCGACGATCTCGCCGTTGGCCTTCAG
Organism: Burkholderiales bacterium; assembly: GCA_019751575.1. Taxonomy (GTDB): domain Bacteria; phylum Pseudomonadota; class Gammaproteobacteria; order Burkholderiales; family CAIKXV01; genus CAIKXV01. The sequence goes on along the minus strand of JAIENF010000126.1, from coordinate 2,038 downwards.
GGCGCGTACCAGGCGCAGCTTGTGTTCCGGGCTCGCGCGGGCGAACACGCGTGCATCGCGCACCGACTCGCGCAGCGCGGTGTCGTCCATCGCCTCGACCTGCTGTCCGGTGATCGCCTGCTGTCCTTCGCCCATGCCCAGCTGTTGCGCGATCGCGGCGGCGGTGACGCCATGGTCGCCGGTGATCATCACCACGCGGATGCCGGCCGCCTGGCAGCGCGCGACTGCCTGCACGGCCTCCGGCCGTGGCGGGTCGATGATGCCGACGATGCCCAGCAGCGTCAGGCCCTGTTCGACATCGGCATGCTGCAGTTCGCGCCGGCCCGCAGGCAGTGCGCGGGTGGCCACTGCGAGCACGCGCCGGCCGGCCCGTGCCTGGTCTTCGATCGCGGCATGCCAGTGGGCTTCGGCCAGCGGCTCGTCCTTTCCGTCGCCCAGGGCCTGCAGGGAACACATCGCGAGCACCCGCTCGGGCGCGCCCTTCACCAGCACCCGCGTCGCATCGGCGTCCGGATGCAGCGTGGCCATGAAGCGATGCTCGGACTCGAACGGGATCAGGTCCAGCCGCTCGCGCTCCAGTTTCAGCGTAGTCGGGTTCAGGCCTGCCTTCATCGCGAGGGTCAGCAGTGCGCCTTCGGTCGGGTCTCCCGCCAGATGCCAGCCCGTGCCGTCCTCGCGCAGGCTGGCGTCGTTGCAGAGGGCTGCAGCCTCCGCCAGGCGCATCAGCACCGGCTCGGTCGCCCGCGCCCGCAGCACATCCAGCGGCCGGCCGTTGCGCGAGATCGTCCCGATCGGTGCATAGCCAGCGCCCTCGACATCGAAGGCTTGTCTGGCGCACAGCACCGACTGCACCGTCATCTCGTTGCGGGTGAGCGTGCCGGTCTTGTCTGAACAGATCACGGTCACCGAGCCCAGCGTCTCGACCGCAGGCAGTCGGCGGATCACTGCATGGCGGCGTGCCATGCGCTGCACGCCGATGGCCAGGGTGATGGTGAGGATTGCGGGCAAGCCTTCAGGAATCGCCGCCACCGCGAGTCCGACCGCGGCCATGAAGGTCTCGGCCGTATCCATGCCGCGTACCAGGGTGCCGAATGCGAACAGCGCGGCGGCGGCGGCGAGGATCACCAGCGTCAGCCGTCGGCCGAACACGGCCATCTTCTCGAGCAGCGGCGTGGTGCCGGTCTCGACCGATTCGAGCATGCGCCCGATGCGACCGATCTCGGTGTTCGCGCCGGTGCCGACCACCACGGCGCGCGCCTGCCCCTGGGTCACCATCGTTCCGGCATGACCCATGCAGAGCCGATCCCCGATACCCGCGTCGGCTGCGACCGGGGCGATGTCCTTGTCTACCGGCATCGATTCACCGGTGAGGGCCGATTCATCCACGCGCAGGTTGCGCGCCTGGATCAGTCGCACATCTGCGGGCAGGCTGTCGCCCGATGCGAGCAGCACGATGTCGCCCGGCACCAGCCCGGCGGCATCGATGTCGTGCTGCGTCCCGCCGCGCAGGACCACGGCGTGGGGTGCGAGCAGATGGCGGATCGCGTCCAGTGCGCGCTCTGCCTTGCCTTCCTGCACGTAGCCGATCAGCGCGTTGAGCAGGACTACCACGGCGATCACGCCGCTGTCTATCCAGTGGCCCATCGCGGCGGTCAGGCCGGCTGCGATCATCAACACGATCAGCAGAATGTTGTTGAACTGGCGCAGCAGGCGCGCCAGAAGGCCCGGCGGCGCTGCTTCCGTCAGGCGGTTCGGTCCGTATACCTCGAGCCGGTGCCCGGCTTCTGCCGGGTCAAGACCCTGCGCTCCGGTGCCGAGGGCCTGCAGGACGGCAGAGACCTCGGCCGTGTGCCAGGGTGGATGCTCCTCGTTCATGGATGTACCTCCGACGAGCATTACAGGCACAGATCACATCATCGCGTGCAGTTCCTTGATCTTGGCGAGCGGTGCGCCGATCTCGCGCAGCACATGCTCGGGTCCCGTGGGCATCATGTTCGCCGGGTGCAGGTGCTTCGGCTTGCCATGCCACTGCACGTAG
>JAIENF010000608.1 GCA_019751575.1 Burkholderiales bacterium | reverse complement strand
GGGACGACGTCGAACCGGCTGCGTCGATGGCTGTACCCGAGGCTGGGACACGCGCACGAACGCATGCTGCTGCCACTGCTGGCGCTGCTGCTGGCGGCACCGGTGGCCGCGCAGCCGTCGCTGGCACGCGTCGGGGATCCTGCGCCCGCCTTCACCCTGACGGCCATCGACGGGCGCAGGATCTCGCTGTCCGACTTCAAGGGCAAGTACGTCGTGCTCGAGTGGTGGAACAGCGACTGCTATGCGGTCAACACGCACTACGGCGCCGGTGCCATGCAGGCCGCGCAGGCACGCGCCCGCAGCGACGGCGTGGTGTGGCTGTCTATCGACTCCACGCATCCCGGCCATCCGAGTTTCGTCGATGCGAAGCGCAGCGCGGCGATGCTGCGCGAATGGAAGGGAAACCAGCATGCGATGCTGCAGGATCCCGACGGGCGGACCGGGCGTGCATACGGCGCGATGATGACCCCGCATACCTACGTGATCGACCCCACCGGAAAGCTGATCTACTCGGGCGCGATCGACGACCAGCGCGCCATGCGCGACGTGCGCAAGGCACGCAACCTGCCGCTGGCGGCGATCGACGAAGCGCGTGCCGGCAAGCCCGTGTCGCGGCCATTGACCCAGGCCTATGGGTGAAGCGTCAAGTATGCGGGCTAGTCTGGCCCGCCTGACACAGCAGTGCGACCGCTCCGTGCAGGTCCGGCTCGCGCTCCAGCAATGAAGCCCAGTCGCGCAGGTCCTTGACCCGGGCGAGCCACGACACCGCGCCCACCCAGGTCTCGCGCCACCCCTGGGGATCCAGCGGCATCGGCAACCGGAAGTAGCGGGCAGCACGCCGGCCACCGGCGACCACGCTGACCAGGAAGCCGGGCATCGGCGAAAGATGTGCAGCCCGTCCGGGACGCGTCTGGCAGAAGCGGATGCCCCGGACGGTGGTCGAGCCCGGCGCACGCGGCTGTGGTCGTGCCTGCGCGGCCTCATAGGCGCGATACACCCGCTGCATGCCGCCCAGGGCAGCGTCCCGCTGCAGGGCCTGGCGCTGCACGCGGGCAAAGGCAGCCCCGGTCATCCGGGCATAGCGCTGCGATCCATTCCCGATCCGGCGCCTGCGGTCGATCAGCGAAAAGAACTCGTCGTACACCTGGCCGCCGATCCGGCGGACCACCCGGAAGCCATAGATTCCGCGCGCCGGGTAGTCGAGCAACTTGCAGGACATCGCGTTTGAAGTGGGCAGATGCAGGCAGGACAGAGGAGAAGACAGCGATCGGACCTTCAACTGACGACAGTGTAATCATGTGGCCCGCGCCGTGCAGGACGACGGCAACATCGTGATCTTCAGCTGACATCCGGTTCAGGAACCGGTGCGCATCGACCCTGATCGCGATATGCTGACCCCGGCGTTCCAGCCACTCCTCCGCAACGACCGGTGCTGCGTTTCCGGGCTTCCGATGGCGAAGACATGGATCCCCGCGGTCGAGGCCGCCCGCCGCCTCGACCTTTCGCTGGCCGCGATCGGGGAACTCGCGGAACGCGGGGTACTCCGCCTGAAACGCGAGGGCGTGCGTGCCGCCGCTCCGGCAGAAGGCACCCTCTTCCGGCGCGCGGACATCGAGGCGTTGGCACGCGTGTTCGTGCGGCGCCGCGCGGACGACGCGATGCAGTACCTGGCGTTGCAGATGTCGCGGGCCACCGACGAGCGGGAACAGAAGCGGATCTTCCTGACGCTGCTGACCGACCAGAAGCGGCGCACCGACAACATCCTCGACCTGTCGCACGACGTGATCTGGGAGACCGATGCCGCCGGGCGCTTCACCTTCCTCAGCCAGTCCGCGACCGAGCTGTTCGGCGAGCCGGTGAAGCGGCTGATCGGTCGCTGCCTGTTCAGCTTCGAGGCGCCCGGGAAGCGCATCGCGAACCGCCGCTTCCTGTCGCAGTTGCGCACGCACGGTGAAGTGCGCGATTTCACCACGGCGATCGCCAGCGGCACGCGAACGAAGTGGCTCGGCATCAACGCCAGGGCACTCTTCAACGCAGACGGCCTGATCGAGCAGATGTGCGGGACGATCCGGGACATCACCGAGCAGCACGAGGCCGTTCAGCGGCTGCGCGAACAGGCGAGGCATGATCCGCTGACCGGCCTCGGCAACCGGTCGGCGCTGGTGGAACGCATCGAGGCCGAGTTGCGCGCCGGCCACCGGGGTGCGATGGTCACGATCGACCTCGACCGGTTCGAGGGGGTCAACGAAGCCCTGGGTCCGCGCGAAGGCGACGCGGTGATCCGCGCCCTCGGCGGCGTCCTGCGTTCTGAACTGCGGGACACCGACAAGGCCGCGCTGTACCACCTTGGTGGCGATGCATTCGCAGTCATCTGCGGACGGACCTCGCGCAACGCGGTGTCTGCGCTGGCCGAGCGGCTGCGCCGCGCCATCGGCCATCATGTGCACCATGTCGACCAGACGGGGTCCGGCGACGGCACCCGCCGGCCGTTCAACTGCACCGCCTCGGCATCGGTGGTGCTGTTCCCGCTCGACGGGGATACGCCACTCGAGCTGATGAAGCACGCGCGGGTGGCGATGCACAGGGCGAAGGAGGCCGGGCGCAACCGTCTGATGTTCTTCGAGCCACCGGATGGCGACCGGCCGCGCAGCGCGACCTCGCGCCAGTCCTGGCGACACCGCAAGCAGATGGCGGGCTGATCGCGCAGTCAGGACGCTGGGCCCTTCGTTCGCGCTCGTCGATTTCGGCGCGCGCTTCCCGGACTTCGACTGGATGGAAAGGTTCGACGTCGACTACATCAAGATCGATGGTGCGTTCGCCCGCGGGGAGGCCGCCTCAGCTGCCGCCGGTCGCCCTTGCGCGATCGCGGCGGCGCGCGAGCCAGTAGGCTCCGAGCAGCGTCTTCGTCTCGGTCTGCTCGCCGCTGTCGGCCTGCCGCAGCACTTCGTCCAGCGGCAGCAGGACGGTGGACAGGAACTCGCCCTCCTCCCCCGGATGGCCGACATGGACCAGTTGCGTGGCGAGGAAGTAGTCGATGCGCTCGTCTGCATAGCCCACGCACGGATGCACGCTGAACGCGAAGTCGAGGCAACCCGCGCGATAGCCGGTCTCTTCAAGCAGCTCGCGCTCGGCGGTGGTGCGCGTCGACTCGCCCGCATCGATCTTGCCGGCCGGGAACTCGAGCGTTTCCCGGCCGACCGGATACCGGTACTGGCGCACCAGGACGACGCGGCCGTCGTCCAGCACCGGCAGGATGATCGCTGCGCCTGGATGCAGGATGTACTCGCGCAGGGCCTGCTTGCCGTCGGGCAGCAGCACCGTGTCCCGCCTGACCTTCAGCAAGGCCCCGTCGAAGACCGCGGTGGAATCGATACGGCGTTCGGTGAAGTCGTCCATCCTGCCCTCCTGCAGCGGCCTTCCCGCCGCCGGCCGGCCCTACATCGAACGCTGGATCGCCAGCAGGCACCAGGCCATCAGCGGCTGCGGCATCAGGCCCAGCGCCAGCACCGACAGGCCGTTGACCGACATCAGCACGCGTGCATCCGCAGTCGCGGCGAACGGCGCGGTGTCGACCGGCTCGTCGAAGTACATCAGCTTGACCATCCGCAGGTAGTAGAACGCCCCGACCAGCGACATCATCACGGCGAACACCGCGAGCCAGACCAGCCCGATGTCGACCACGGCGGCGAGCACCGTGAGCTTTGCGTAGAACCCGACCAGCGGTGGCAGCCCGGCCATCGAGAACATCAGCAGCAGCATGATGAATGCGTGCCACGGTGCGCGCCGCGCGAGGCCCCGGTAATCGTCGAGCTGGTCGGCCTCGAAGCCCGAACGGGCCAGCATCAGGATCATCCCGAACGTGCCCAGGTTCATCAGCACGTAGACGGCCACGTAGAACATCGCGGCGGCGAAGCCGAACGCATTCCCGGCCAGGAATCCCAGCAGCAGGAACCCCATGTGCGAGATGCTGGAGTAGGCCAGCATGCGCTTCAGGTTCGTCTGGGCGATCGCAGCCACGTTGCCCAGCACCAGCGACAGCACGGCCATCACGACCAGCATGCTTCGCCAGTCGGCCGCCAGCCCGCCCAGCGCCTCGCCCAGGATGCGCATGAAGAACGCGAAGGCCGCGAGCTTGGGAGCCGAGCTGATCAGCAGCGTCACCGCGGTCGGGGCGCCGTGGTAGACGTCCGGAACCCACATGTGGAACGGCACGACGCCCAGCTTGAAACCGAGGCCGGCGACGATGAAGACCAGCCCGAAGACCAGGACCGTCCGGTTGCCTTCGCCGCGGGCGATCATGGAAGCGATGTCGCCGACCTGCAGCGTGCCGGTCGCACCATAGACCATCGACATCCCGTACAGCAGCATGCCGGACGCCAGCGCGCCGAGGATGAAGTACTTCATCGCCGCTTCGGTGGCGACCGCGGAGTCGCGCTGCAGCGCGATCATCGCGTACAGCGACAGGGACAGCAGCTCGAGCCCGAGGTAGAGCGTGATGAAGTGGTTGGCCGAGACCATCACCATCATGCCGAGCACCGAGAACAGGGTCAGCGTGAAGAACTCGCCCCGGTACATGCCGCGATCGGCGAGGTAACGGCGCGAATAGACCAGCAGCACCGACACCGCGACCACGATCATCACCTTCAGCGCATCGGCCAGCGGGTCGTCGACGAACATCACGCTGAACGTGTAGGAGGTGCCCGGCCCGGCGGTCGCGAGCAGGATGACGGCACAGCCGGCCAGCACCAGGTGGGTCAGCACCTGGGTGATCCAGCGCCGCTCGTCGCGCACGAACAGGTCGATCAGCAAGACGGCGCAGGCGGCTGCCAGCAGGAACAGCTCGGTCGCGGCCGGGGCGAGGTCTGGAATCGGGATATTCATCTCAGCGGACCGGCAGTTTGCTCTGGTTCACGTGCGTGACCAGATCGTTGACCGAGGTGTGCAGCACTTCGGTGAAGGGCAGCGGCCAGAGGCCCATGCCGAGCACGGCGACCGCCAGCAGGCCGAGCACGAACGCCTCGCGGCCGGAGAGGTCCTTCAGCCCGGCGACCGCGGCATTGGCCACCTCGCCGAACACGACCCGCCGGTACATCCAGAGCGTGTAGGCGGCACCGAAGATCAGCGTGGTCGAGGCGAGCACCGCATACCAGAAGCTGACCTCGATCGCCGCCATGATGACCATGAACTCGCCGACGAACCCGCTCGTGCCGGGCAGGCCGGCATTGGCCATCGCGAACAGCATGAAGAACGCCGCGAACACCGGCATCGTGTTGGCCACCCCGCCGTAGTCGGCGATCGCCCGGCTGTGCACCCGGTCGTACAGCACGCCGACGCACAGGAACATCGCCGCCGAGATGAATCCGTGCGAAATCATCTGGATGATCGCGCCCTCGATGCCGAGCGCGTTGAACAGGAACAGCCCCAGCGTGACGAAACCCATGTGCGCGATGGACGAGTAGGCGATCAGCTTCTTCATGTCGGTCTGCACCAGCGCGACCAGGCCGATGTAGACCACCGCCACCAGGGACAGCGCGACCACCACGCCGGCGAGCGCCTGGCTGGCATCGGGCACGATCGGCAGGGAGAAGCGCAGGAAGCCGTAGCCGCCAAGCTTCAGCATGATCGCCGCCAGCACCACGGAGCCCCCGGTGGGCGCTTCGACGTGTGCGTCCGGCAGCCAGGTGTGCACCGGCCACATCGGGATCTTGACCGCGAAGGCGAGGAAGAACGCGATGAAGATCAGCACCTGGGCCTCGAAGGCGATCGGCAGCCGGTACCACTCGGACAGCGCGAAGCTGCCGTCGGACAGCAGGAACAGGTAGACCAGCGCCACCAGCATCAGCAGCGAGCCCATCAGCGTGTAGAGGAAGAACTTGACCGACGCGTAGACGCGGTTCGGCCCGCCCCAGATGCCGATCACGATGAACATCGGGATCAGCGTGGCTTCGAAGAAGAAGTAGAACAGCAGCGCGTCCATCGCGCAGAACACGCCGTTCATGAGCCCCGACAGGATCAGGAAGGCGGCCATGTACTGCGCGACGCGGTTGTCGATCACCTTCCAGCCTGCGATCACCACCACCACGGTGGTGAAGCTGTTGAGCAGGATCAGCAGCAGGGAGATGCCGTCGATGCCCAGGTGGTAGTTGATGTTGAACGCCGGCACCCAGGGCAGGAACTCGACGAACTGCAGCCCGGGTTGCTGCGGATCGAAGCCGAACCAGAGCGGGAGCGTGACCGCGAACCCGGCCAGCGCGCCAGCAAGGGCGAGGATCCGCGCCAGGCCGGCATTGCGGTCGGAGCCGGTGGCCAGCACTAGCAGCGCGCTGGCGATGGGCACCCAGATGGCCAGTGTCAGCAGCGGAGTCATTTTCGATTCGTCATTTTCGATTCGTGTTGTTCAGAACACCGCGCGCGTGCGGACCAGCCACAGCACCAGCAGCCCCAGCACGCCGATCAGCATCGTGAAGGCATAGGTGTAGAGGTAGCCCGACTGCAACTGCCGCGAAAGCCTCGCGACCTGCCCGACCAGCCAGGCCGAGCCGTTGACCATCACCCCGTCGATCAGCTTCACGTCGCCGACCTTCCAGAGGAAAGTGCCGAGCTTGCGCGACCCGTCGCGGAACAGGAACGCGTAGGCCTCGTCGATGTAGTACTTGTTGAGCAGCAGCGAGTGCAGGCCCTTCATCCTCGCGGCGATGGCCTCCGGCAGGTCGGGCCGCTTCAGGTAGAGGTACCAGGCGAGCACGACCCCGGCCAGCGCCAGCCAGAACGGTGCGGTGACCAGCCCGTGCAGTGCCATCTCGAGCGGCCCGTGCAGGTGCGTCCTCAGGTGTTCCATGGCGCCGTGGCTGCCATCGACGAAGATCGGGCCCGCGAACCAGTCGCCGAGGACCATCGGCGTGAGCGCGAAGTAGCCGATCGCCACGGACGGGATCGCCAGCAGCACCAGTGGCAGCGTGACCACCCAGGGCGACTCGTGCGGCTTGCCGCCATGCGCATGGCCGTGGTCGTCTGAATGCGAATGGTCGTCGTGCGGATCGTGAGGCTTCAGGTGGTAGCGCTCGGGCCCGTGGAACACCAGGAAGTACATGCGGAACGAGTAGAAGGCCGTGATGAACACGCCCGCGGTCACCGCGAACGCGGCGAAGCCGGCGCCGGCGATGTCGGATTCGCCCACCGCGACGATGATCGAATCCTTCGAATAGAACCCCGACAGGAACGGCGTGCCGATCAGCGCCAGCGACCCGATGAGCGACGTCAGCCAGGTGATGGGCATGGACTTGCGCACGCCCCCCATCCACCGGATGTCCTGGTTGTGGTGCATGCCCATGATCACCGAGCCGGCGGCCAGGAACAGCAGGGCCTTGAAGAAGGCATGCGTCATCAGGTGGAAGATGGCGACCGAGTAGACGGAAGCACCGAGCGCCACCGTCATGTAGCCGAGCTGGGACAGGGTCGAATAGGCGACCACCCGCTTGATGTCGTTCTGCACGATGCCGAGCAGGCCCATGAACAGCGCGGTGATCGCACCGGTGACCAGCACGAACGAGAGCGCGGTATCGGACAGCTCGAACAGCGGCGACATGCGCGCCACCATGAAGATGCCTGCGGTCACCATCGTCGCCGCATGGATCAGCGCCGAGATCGGCGTCGGGCCTTCCATCGAATCGGGCAGCCACACGTGCAGCGGGAACTGCGCCGACTTGCCCATCGCGCCGATGAACAGGAGGATGCAGGTGACGGTGACCAGCGACCAGCTGGCGCCCGGGAAGACCTCGATGCGCGCATCGACCATCGTCGGCGCCCGGTCGAACACCTGCTGGTAGTCGAGGGTGCCGAAGAAGGCGAGCACGAGGCCGATGCCGAGCAGGAAGCCGAAGTCCCCGACCCGGTTCACCAGGAACGCCTTCAGGTTCGCGTAGGTCGCCGTCGGGCGCTTGTACCAGAAGCCGATCAGCAGGTAGGACACCAGCCCGACCGCCTCCCAGCCGAAGAACAGCTGCAGGAAGTTGTTGCTCATCACCAGCATGAGCATCGAGAAGGTGAACAGCGAGATGTAGCAGAAGAAACGCTGGTAGCCCGGGTCGTCCTTCATGTAGCCGATGGTGTAGACGTGCACCATCAGGGACACCGAGGTGACCACCAGCATCATGGTGGCGGTCAGGCTGTCGATCAGGAACCCGATCTCGAGCCGCATGTCGCCCGAGGTGAGCCAGGTGT
>JAIENF010000220.1 GCA_019751575.1 Burkholderiales bacterium | reverse complement strand
GACATGCGCGGGACCCTGCGCCGCAGCGTGTCGGGCGAGTGGTCCCTGCAAGGCGACGCGCTGTGCATCGACGTCGGCGAACTGGTCAAGGCGGACGGCATCCAGATCCCGTGGAGCGCATTCAGCGAACTCGGCTCGCGCGGGCCGGCCGCTGAACCGCGCCTGGGAGACATGCGCATCCAGTCGTTCTATCAGATGCTTCGTTTCACGCCGGCGCGCCAGTACGGCCTGCGCGAACCTCCGCGCAGCGGGTTCAGTGGCCCGACCCCGACCGTCGCGGCGGGCATTCCCTCGCGCTCGGCCGCGCCGCGCCCGGAATCCGACTCCGCCGACTACTGGGCGACGCTGGCGACTGCCTTCGAGATCGCCCTGCAGAAGCGGTTCGGACGTCCGGTCCGCGCATCGATCAACCTCGGCGGTTCGGGCTGCAGCGTGGATGCCCACGTGATTCCAAGGATGCTGGTCGACCCGACGATGGGGCCCAGGCTTTCGAGCCGGTGGAAGGCGAACCTCGATGCCGGACAGCTGCACGAGATCGCCACGGTGCCGATAGGCGACTATCGCGTCGCCCGCGACACCCGGCAGCAGGGCTTCGCGCAGGCCGCGAAGGCCGCGGACACCCTGCTGCGCAGGCTGGCCGATTCGCCGGCGACCGGCGCCGGCGCACTGTACGGCGCGCTGAGCGTCGGCGGCTCGTCCATCCGGGCCTGCCATGTCTCGCCCGATGCGGCCGGCGCGCCGCGCAACGGCCTGTCGCTGGAGTCGATCATGCGCAGCGAATCGTTCGCACGCTTCCAGCCTGGCAAGCCTTCGAGCATCCGGAAATTCGACAGCGTCGATGCGCTCTATGCCGACCTGCAGAAGCGCGACGGCCGCTGCACCGTGGTCCTCGGCAATGGCCCGATGCTGGCCACGCTGAAGGCGGCGATCGACCGTGACCGCCAGCTCGACGGACGGCTGATGCCCGATCCGCTCGACGAAGCGGCACTGCTGCAGGTCCATGCAGCCAGCCTCGGCTTCAAGGATGCCAACGCCTACCTGTTCGGCAACAGCGTCGGCGTACGCGATGCCGCGCAGGTCACGCGCCTGCAGGAACTCGGGATCACGAACGCAGAGCAGTTCGCCGCGGCGCGCAAGCGACTGGAGCAGTTCGAACCCGGCGCGCGGGACAACGTCGATGCACTGATGCAATTCGCGGCCGACGAGCGCGAAGCTTCGGCCAGGGGCACCTCGGTCAAGGCGATACGCACCGAGCGCGCACGGCGGGAAGACGCGGAGGCCCGCCGCCACGCGGCGGCGATGGCCGCCGAAGAGAAGCGCAAGGCGGTCGAGTTTCCATTCATCGCGGAGCTCAGCTGCTCGGTCGGCCAGCAGAAGACGTCGCTGCAGGCCTGCATGTCGAGCGGATCGGTGGACACCGAGATCGAGCTCCGCAACGGGAGCGACTACCGCATGTACAAGATCCACGACGTGGCATCGATGGGCCGATGGACCGGGAGCGAGATGCTGGTGGACCTGCGCCGGAACTTCGAGATCAAGGCGCAGAACGCCGATCGCACCCTCGTGCTGAACCTCGTGGTCAAGGACAGGTCGACCGGCCGCGTGCTGTACCAGCGTTCGGCCGCGCAGTTCGGCGTGATGCGGGTCGCCAACTGACGGCAGGACCGGGTCTTTCCCGGCATGGAATGCCCGCCCGGCGGGTGGCCGTGCGAATCCGTGGCTCCGGCGGCGCCATGACGTCGTCACAGGGATAGCCGGACCCGCGCGAGGCGGCGACGCCGCGTGGCTCGAACGCTGGAGACCGCTGTCGGTCATCCACCCAACGCACTGTCGATGGAGCGTGCTGCGCGCATGGCCGATCGGGTATACATTGGCTCCGACCGCCTTCCCTGTGCAACGGAGCCCGTCCCGGGCACGGGCGCAGGCGGCCCGATGATCGTTCGCGCACCGGCCCGGCGCAGGCTGGCGGCGATGCAACCGCAGGAGGAGACTGTATGGATACCCGCGACCGCCGACTGGCACAGGCAGCCGTCGCCACGCTGTGTTCGATCGCCGCAGCTGGCGCGGCCGCGCAGGCCCCATGGCCGGCGAAACCGATCCGGATGCTGATCGCCCTGGCGCCGGGTGGCGGCGTCGACACCACGGGCCGGCTGCTGGCGCAGAAAATGTCCGAGCGCTGGGGGCAGCCGGTGGTGGTCGAGAACCGGCCCGGTGCGGGTGGCTCGGTGGCCACCGAGATGCTGGCCCGGGCGGCGCCCGATGGCTACACGATGCTGACCAATTCCTCCGGCGTGGCCATCACGCCCAGCCTGATGAAGCTGTCGTTCGACCCGCGCAAGGACATCGTGCCGGTGTCGCTGGCGGTGATCTCGCCGGGCGTGATGGTGGTCCACCCGTCGGTGCCGGTGAGGTCGGTGAAGGACTTCATCGCGTTCGCGAAGGCCCGTCCCGGCGACCTGCTCTATTCCTCCTCGGGCAACGGCACCGGCCAGCACCTGGCGGCGGAACTGTTCAGCCAGATGGCGGGCGTGAAGATGTCGCACGTGCCCTACAAGGGCACTGCACCGAGCATCACCGACCTCATGGGCGGACGGGTCTCGCTGTCGATGGCGAGCGTGGTGTCGACGCGGCAGTTCTTCGAGGCGGGCAAGCTGCGCGCGCTGGCGGTGCTCGGCGCGAAGCGCACGCCGGCGCTGCCGAAGCTGCCGACCATCGCCGAGTCGGGCGTGCCCGGGTATGCCTACGAGAACTGGTACGGCGTGTTCATGCCCGGCCGCACGCCGATGGACATCGTGCTGAAGACCCAGCAGGAGATCACCCGCATCGTCAACGACCCGGAGATCGAGAAGAAGCTGGTGTCGCAGGGACTCGATCCGGTCGGCAGCACGCATGCGGAGTTCGTGCGCTTCTACGAGGAAGAGCTCGTGAAGAACGGCAAGCTGATCGCCGCCATCAACATGGAGGTACGCTGATGGCGGTGCCGTCGGACCTGCAGGCGGCACCGGCCGTTCCGGATGCCCTGCTCGAGGAGATCGCCGGCTACGTATACGGCTACCGCGTCCGCGACCGGGCCTCGATCGACTCGGCGCGGCTGTGCCTGTTCGACACGCTCGCCTGTGCGCTGGAGGCCCTGTTCGATCCCGCCTGCGCGCGCCTGCTCGGACCGCTGGTGCCGGGCACCGTGGTGCCGGACGGCGCACGGGTTCCCGGCACGTCGTTCGTGCTCGACCCGGCGAAGGCGACCTTCGACCTCGGTGCGATGATCCGCTGGCTGGACTACAACGACGCCTGCAACGGCATGCTGACCATGCATCCGTCCGACGGGCTCGCCGGCGTGCTGATGCTGGGCGACCACCTGTCCCGGCGCGCGGTGGCGGCCGGCAGGCCACCGCTGGTGATGGCCGACCTGCTCGACGCCGCGGTGCGCGTGTACGAGATCCAGGGCGCACTCTGCGCAGCCAACGACTGGCGGGCGCATGGCATGGACCAGACGATGCTGGTGCAGGCCGCGGTCGCGCCGGTGCTGGTGAAGCTGCTCGGCGGCACGCGCCGGCAGGTGTTCGATGCCGCTTCGAACGCGTTCGTCGAATCGACGCTCTCGGCGATCCGCCATGCGCCGAACATCGGTTCGCGCAAGAACTGGGCATGCGCGCGTGCCAGCGAAGGCGCCGTGCGCATCGCGATGATGGTGATGGCCGGCGAGGATGGCTATCCGTGGGTGCTGTCGGCGCCGGAACTCGGCTTCCATGCCGCACGCTTCGGCGGCACCGCGCTTCGTTTCGACGCCCCGCTGGGCGAATCGGTGATCGGGCGCTGCATGTTCAAGCTGCTGCCGGCAGGCATGCACGGCCAGACTGCGGGCGAGTGCGCGTTCCTGCTGCATCCGGAGGTCGCGCCGCGCCTGGACGAGATCGAACGCATCGAACTGCGCTGCCACCGCTCGCTCGCGCGCATCATGGACAAGCCGGGCGTGCTGCGCAATCCGGCCGACCGCGACCATTGCGTGCAGTACATCGTCGCGCTCGGGCTGATGCACGGCCGGCTCGGCCCGTCGGACTACAGCGATGCGTTCGCCGCCGATCCGCGGATCGATGCGCTGCGCGCGAAGATGGTGCTGGCAGAGGAGCCGCGCTACACGGAAGGCTTCTTCGACCCGGCTCGGCGCACCAGCGCGAACTCGGTGCAGGTGTTCTTCCGCGACGGCACGTCGACCGGGCGGATCGAGCGGGAGTATCCGCTGGGACATCCGAAGCGGCGGCACGAGGCGGTGCCGGCGCTACGGGCCAAGTTCGAGCATGCCCTGCGCAGGTTGCCATCGGCGGCGGGCGAGCGGCTGCTTGCCCTCTACGACGATCCGCAGGCGATCGATGCGATGCCCGTGCACGCGTTCATGGACGGGCTCGCGCTCACACGTTGAACCGGAAGTGCATCACGTCGCCGTCCTTGACGATGTACTCCTTGCCTTCCAGCCGCATCTTCCCGGCCTCCTTTGCCGCCTGCTCGCCCTTGAGTGCGACGAAATCGGGAAACGCGATCACCTCGGCGCGGATGAAGCCGCGTTCGAAATCGGTGTGGATCACGCCGGCGGCCTGCGGCGCGGTGGCGCCGATCGCCACCGTCCAGGCGCGCACTTCCTTCGGGCCGGCGGTGAAGTAGGTCTGCAGCCCGAGCAGCGTGAAGCCGGCGCGGATCACCCGGTCGAGGCCGGGTTCGGCCATGCCCAGGTCGGCCAGGAAGACCTGCCTGTCCTCGTCGGCGAGGTCGGCGATCTCGGCTTCGATCGCCGCGCAGACCGCGACCACCGGTGCCTTCTCGGCTTCGGCATGCCTGCGAACTGCGTCGAGGTAGGCGTTGTTCTCGAAGCCGCCTTCCTTCACGTTCGCGACATACATCGTCGGCTTGGCGGTGATCAGGCAGATGGGCTTGAGCAGCGCCTGCTCGTCTTCGTCCAGCGCGAGCGCACGCACCGGCTTCGCCTGGTCGAGTTGCGCGCGGCAGCGTTCGAGCAGCGGCAGCAGCCGCGCGGCCTCCTTGTCGCCGCCGGAGCGGGCAAGCTTGGACACGCGATGCACCTGCTTCTCGACGTTGGCCAGGTCGGCCAGCGCGAGTTCGGTGTTGATCGTCTCGATGTCCGCGAGCGGATCCACCTTGTTCGACACATGGATCACGTTCGGATCGTCGAAGCAGCGCACGACATGGGTGATGGCATCGGTCTCGCGGATGTTGGCCAGGAACTGGTTGCCCAGCCCCTCGCCCTTCGAAGCGCCTGCGACCAGCCCGGCGATGTCGACGAACTCGACCACCGCCGGCACGACCTTCTCCGGCTTCACGATGCCGACGAGCTGCGCCAGCCGCGGATCAGGCACCTCCACGACGCCGACGTTCGGCTCGATCGTGCAGAACGGATAGTTCTCCGCCGCGATGCCCGCCTTGGTCAGCGCATTGAAGAGGGTGGACTTGCCGACATTGGGCAGGCCGACGATGCCGCATTTGAGACTCATGTGTGACTCCCTGCCGATAATCCGGGTCAGAGACGATTTTCCAGGCACCGCAGCTGCACCGGTCCCCGGTAGGAAAATCGTCTCTGACCCGGATTATCGGGGTTTGGTGTGCAGGCGAAGCATGGCTGCTTCGTATTCGCCGCGTGCGATCCAGTCGATCACGGCGAGGCAACGGGTGATCGACTCGTCGATCAGGTCCTGCTCCTCGGCACGCGGTGCGTTCAGTACGTAGGAATGCACCTGGGCCTTGTCGCCCGGGTGGCCGATGCCCAGCCGCAGACGCCAGAAATCGCGGGTGCCGAGCTGGGCGGTGATGTCCCGCAGGCCGTTGTGGCCGGCGAAGCCGCCGCCCAGTTTCATCTTCACGGTGCCGGGCGGCAGGTCGAGTTCGTCATGGGCGACGATCACGTCGGCCGGCCCGATCTTGTAGAAGTTGGCCAGCGCGGCGACCGCCTTGCCGCTCAGGTTCATGAAGGTCTGCGGCTCCAGCAGCCAGCAGGTCTCCCCGGCGATGGTCGTGCGCGCGGCCAGGCCGTGGTAGCGCGGCTCGTTGTGGAGGCTGGTGCCGGCCGCGCGCGCAAGGCGGTCGACCAGCCAGAAGCCTGCGTTGTGGCGCGTACGCTCGTACTGCGAGCCGGGATTGCCGAGGCCGACGATCAGTTTCATGGGGTGCAGGAAGAGAAAGGCCCGCGTGCTGGAAAGCGACGCGGGCCCGGGATGCAGACGAAGACCCGGTTACTTCTTCTTCTCGGGCTCTTTCTTCTCGTCTTTCTTGTCGCCGGCCGCAGGTGCAGCGGCCGCCGGGGCTGCCTTGTCTTCTTCGGCCGCGCCACGCGGGATCGACGCACTCGCCACCGGCGAATCGCCGCGGGCGAGGCCCGGCAGGCGGACGCCTTCCGGCAGTTGCAGGTCGGACATGTGCACGCTGTGGCCCACGGTGATCTGCGACAGGTCGACCGCGATGAACTCCGGCAGGAACTTCGGCAGGCAGGCGACTTCGATCTCGTTCATGATGTGCGTGACGATCGCACCACCGAACTTGACTGCCTGTGCCTGGTCGGCCTTCACGAAGTGCAGCGGCACGCGCATCGTGACTTCGCGGTCCTGGGCGACGCGCTGGAAGTCGACGTGCTGGATCAGCTGGCGCCACGGATGGATCTGCACGTCGCGCAGCAGGACCTGCTGCTTCTGGCCGTCCAGGTCCATGGTCAGGATCGACGCATGGAACTTTTCGCTCTTGAGCTGGAACCAGAGCGCCTTGTGCTCGAGCTCGATCGACTGGGCCGATGCCGTACCGCCGTACAGGATGCCGGGGACCACTCCGGCGCTGCGCAGGCGGCGGCTCGCACCCTTGCCTTGCACTGTGCGCGACTTCGCGCTGACTTCGAGGGACATGATGTTTCCTTGTGGAAGGCGCTCCGCGACCAGAGCGCCAGGTTGAACCCGCCGGACAATGACCGGCAGGAGCGGACCCGGGGACATCCCGGATCCGTGGGCGACGTCAGTCCATGAACAGGGAACTGACCGAATCTTCGTTGCTGACGCGCAGGATCGTCTCTGCGAGCAGCGAGGCGACCGACAACTGGCGGATGCGTCCGTCACAGTTGCGTGCCGCCTCGGACAGCGGGATGGTATCGGTGACGACCAGTTCGTCGAGGTCGTCAGAGCCCGAGATGCGTTCGATCGCCGGACCGGACAGCACGGCATGCGTGCAGTAGGCAGCCACATGGTGCGCACCGGCCTGCTTGAGCGCCTGCGCCGCCTTCACCAGCGTGCCTGCGGTATCGACCATGTCGTCGACGATCACGCAGGTGCGCCCCTGCACGTCGCCGATGATGTTCATCACTTCGGACACGTTGGCCTTCGGCCGCCGCTTGTCGATGATCACCAGGTCGGCTTCGAGGCGGCTGGCCATCGCGCGCGCGCGGACCACGCCGCCGGTGTCGGGCGAAACCACGCACAGGTTCTGGTAATCGCGCTTCCACACATCGCCGAGCAGGATCGGCAGCCCGTAGATGTTGTCGACGGGGATGTCGAAGAAGCCCTGGATCTGGTCGGCGTGCAGGTCCATCGTCAGCACGCGGTCGACGCCGACGCTCTGGAGCATGTTTGCCACCACCTTGGCGGTGATCGGCACGCGCGCCGAACGCGGACGGCGGTCCTGGCGGGCATAGCCGAAGTAGGGGATGGCGGCGGTGACCCGCGCGGCGGACGAGCGTTTCAACGCATCGACCATCGCCATCAGTTCCATGAGGTTGTCGTTCGCGGGCGAGCAGGTCGACTGCAGGACGAACACGTCCTTGCCGCGGACGTTCTCGAGCAGTTCGACCATCGTCTCGCCATCGCTGAACATCCCGACGCTGGCGCGGCCGAGGTGGATGTTCAGGTGGCGCACGACGCCTTCGGCCAGCTTTCGGCTGGCGGAACCCGAGAAGACCATCAACCGGTCATAGGCCATGGACCATCCTTCAGTCGCGCGGCAGGCGTGGGGCTTGCAATCGGTGGAGCCGGTGCCGCCGCGAAGTCGTGAGCCGCGTCGTGGAAAAAACGCCGGTTGAAGGGAAAAACCGCCGCGCAGGTCAAGCCTGCGCGGCGGTCGCTGAACTGGCTGGGGAGGTAGGGATCGAACCTACGAATGCCGGAATCAAAATCCGGTGCCTTACCACTTGGCGACTCCCC
>JAIENF010000010.1 GCA_019751575.1 Burkholderiales bacterium | reverse complement strand
CCTTTCGCGACGCCTCCTGCACGACTCGCTCGCCCTCGGCCGCGAAGGCACCGGTCTCCGCACAGAGCGCATGGGTGTCACGGGCGTTCCCGGCAACGGTTTCCACGCTGGTCGACAGTTGTTCCACGGCGGTCGCGACGGACGTCGCGGCATCGCTCTGTCCGCGAGATCCACTGGCCACCCGCTCCGACACGGCGCCCAGGGCCAGCATCGAGCGATCCAGTTCGTCGACCGCGGAGCGCGTGTCCTCCATCAGCACCCGCAGCGCATCGGCCATCGCGTTGAAACCGCGACCGAGCGCGCCGATCTCGTCGTCGCGCAGGTAGGAAGCGCTGGCGGTGAGGTCGCCGTCGCCGAGCTTGGCGACGCTGGCGGCCAGGTCTTCGAGCGGCCGCAGCGAGTGCCGCACGATCAGGAAGATGAGTCCCCCGCCCAGCAGCAGCGCGACCGGCATCAGCACCAGCAGCAGGTTGCGCAGGCCGCGTGCGCTCGACATGAGTTCGTCGACATCGAGCGAGGCCGCGATCACGTAGCCCCAGGCCGGGGTCGGGGTGATGCTGGCCACCTTGTACCTGCCGTCGGACAGCGTGTAGCGCATCAAGCCGTCGCCCTGCTTCAACAGTTCCCGGTAATGGGGCGACATGCCCTCCTGGTCTACCTTGCGGCCGACCGCGGTCGGGTGTGCGAGGATCGTGCCATTGGCCGGGCCGGGACGCGCATCGATCACGTACGGGTATCCGTGCTCCCCGATGCGCATGTTCTTCAGCTGCTCGACCGTCGCCTTCCAGTCTTCCGTGTAGTCGAACCCGACGAACAGCACCCCCTCGACCCGGCCATCGATCATCACCGGCGTGTACTTCGCCATGTAGTCGCGGCCGAACAGGCGTACCGGGCCGGTGGATTCGACCCCGGCCATCATGCTCTTGTAGGCCGGGTGCGACTTGCCCAGCAGGGTGCCGACAGCCCGGCTGCCGTCTTCCTTCTTGACCGAGGTCGACACGCGCACGAAATCGTCGCCCTCGCGCACGAAGACCGTCGCGACGCCCTTGCTGATGCGCGCGAACTGGTCGACGGCGGCGAAGTTGTTGTTGAGGACCGTGTCGCCTGCGCGCATCGTGGCTGCGGCGTGGTCGCCCGACTTCACCGTTTGTGAACGATCGACGCGGATGGTCCCGGGCAACGAGGACGCGAACACCTGCGCGCTGCGCTCGGCATTTGCGCGCAGGACGAGAGACAGGGTCTCCAGCTGGTTGCGGATCAGTTGCGCCTGGGCCGTGAGATGTTCAGCGCCGGAGGCCTCCACCGCGCGGACTGTCTTCCAGTAGACAAGACCTGTCACGAGGGAGAGGACGAGCGCGAGCACGGTCGCGCAGGTGGCGAGCAGGCGGAAGGCAATGCTGGACGTGCGAGGCATGCGGCACACTCCTGGAGGGACGTAAGGGTCCGACGGCTGTTTCGAGCAGCCCGTGCGCCATGGGCCGGGCACGAACAAGCCAATAACGGTCGCTGCCCCGCCATCTTGAGCCGCGCGCCCGGCGCCGGTCATGTCCATGCCACTCCGGGGGTGACCGGGCAGCGGAGCGCCGAGTCCACGCGCAGGCCGGGTATTGCCTTGCGGGTGGAGCCGGTGGTCAGGGAGACAGGATTCGAACCTGCGACCTCGTGCGCCCAAGGCACGCGCTCTACCAGGCTGAGCTACACCCTGACGTCGATCCCCGAGTGTATCAACATTCGAAAGCCGGGCCGGGCGCTTGCCCGCCCGCCCCCGGGGCGATCAGTTCGGCGCGGACAGGCCGTCGGTGACGCTTCGGACCCCGTCGGTGTTGCGCGCAATGTCCACTGCCCGATTGCGTTCCGCCGCCCCCGACACCTTTCCGGCCAACGAGACCACGCCATCGCGGGTGTCGACATCGATCGCCATGCCACTGACCAGCGGATCGGCCAGCAGCGCCGCCTTCACCCTGGCGGTGACGGCGGCATCGCCGACGGTTGAACCGGCAGCGCCCGGGATGTCCGGCGCCATCGGCGCTCCCGGCGCGAGGCCGACGGGTCCTGGCGCCGTGCTCGCAGGCGGGGCGTCGCTGCGCGGTTGCGGCGGGTCATTCCGATTGCAGCCCGCCATGGCCAGGAGCGCCGCTGCGCCCGCCACTGTCATCGCGCGCGCTGCACGATACCTTCCGTCTCTTCGATTCATCTTGCGCTCTCCTTGCCGTAGGACGGCAGCCGCGGACGGCTGCATCCGCTAGCGCTGGGTGGATTCCCAGGCGCTCACCTGCCGCTCCGCCTCGTCCTGGGCGATGCCGTAGTGCTCCTGGATGCGCCCCACCAGGTGGTCTCGCTTGCCCGCGATCTGGTCGAGGTGGTCGTCGGTCAGCTTGCCCCACTGCTGCTTGACGCTTCCCTTCAACTGCTTCCAGTTGCCTTCGATGCGATCCCAGTTCATGTCGCGCGCTCCGCGTTGGCGCAGCCGGATCGGCTGCTACCGACGTTTCGCAAGCGGCATGCCCACGCGCCAGGGGTGGGAGCGGACCTTCCGGGCCAGGCCGCCGAGCAGCAGGCCCCGGGCGATGGTCACGCCCGTGCCAGCAGCGCCAGTACCGCAGCCGGATCGACCGGCTTCACGAGGTAGTGGTCGAAGGCTCCGTCACCGCCCCCCGGGGAGTCGTTCGCCTGTCCGTAGCCGGTGATGGCGACGAGCAACGGCACCCGCGGCAGCAGGCGCGCCGCCCGCGCAACCTGGAACCCGTCCATCCCGGGCAGGCCGATGTCGCAGAACACGACATCCGGTGCGACTGCCTCGATCAGGGCCAGCCCCGCGAGCCCGTCATACGCCACATGAACGACATGCCCCTCGAGCTCGAGCAGCATCGAGAGCGCGTCGACCGAATCGACGCTGTCGTCGATCAATACCACCCTGCGGCCTGCAGGGCGGTCAGGCAAATCCATGGCGGGGCTCAGTTCGTGCACGGTCGGGGCGGATGCGGAAGCCTTCCCGGAGATCGCATGGGACGCGCCCGGACGCTCACGGTACGTGCCGGCGAAGCCGGACGCAAGCATCGGGCACATCCGATGCGGCCTGCCTGCGATGCGGCCTGCCTGCGATGCGGGCTTTTTCTCCTGCGCATCCCGCCTGCCGATAGCCCATGGCTATGCGGGTTCCATATCTGATTGTTCTTCATTAAGCTTGCGGCTTCGCCTGTCCGACCTGCGCCTGCCGCCGATGACCCTGACCGAACTGCGCTACATCGTCGCCCTCGCGCGCGAGCGCCATTTCGCGAGGGCGGCAACCGCGTGCTTCGTGTCGCAACCGACGCTGAGCGTGGCGGTGAAACGGCTGGAGGACGAACTCGGACTGCCGCTGTTCGAGCGCGGCGCGGGCGACGTGGCGACCACGCCGATCGGCGAGCAGATCATTGCCCAGGCTCAGCGGGTCCTCGAACAGGCGGCCGTGATCCACGAGCTGGCGCGCTCGGGCAAGGATCCACTCTCTGGCCCCCTTCGGCTGGCGGCCATCCACACGATCGCGCCCTACCTGCTGCCGCTGCTGGTGCGCGTGCTGGTCAAGCGGGCCCCGCGCATGCCGCTGATCCTCGAGGAAGGCTATACGCACGAACTGCTCGAGCGGCTGCGCCATGGAGAGATAGACGCTGCAATCGTGGCGCTGCCAGTGCCGGAGTCAGGACTCAGCCAGCAGGACCTCTATGAAGAACCCTTCCAGGTGGCGATCCCGGCGCAGCACGGTTGGGCAAGGCTGAAGCGCATCGAGGCAGCCCGCCTGAAGGAGGAGACGATGCTTCTGCTCGGGGCGGGCCACTGCCTGCGCGACCAGGTGCTCGAAGTGTGCCCCGACGCGGCGCGCTTCTCGAGCAGCGCCGAGGGCATCCGGCGCACCTTCGAAGGCACCTCCCTCGAGACCATACGGCAGATGGTCGCCTCGGGCCTGGGGATCACCGTGATCCCCGCCAGTGCGATCCCTGGCCAGGCCCGGCGCGACGACCTGATCGTCTACCGCCCGTTCAACGCGCCGGCGCCGACGCGGCGCGTGGCCATCGTCTGCCGGCGCACCTATGCACGGATGGCTGCCATCGATGCGGTCGCCGCAGCGGTGCGGGAGACCGCCCTGCCCGGCGTGCAGATGCTCGGGTGAACCCGGCGCATCAGTGCAGCAGCCGGCAGCGGATGGTGCCCGGGATGGCCTGCAACTCCTCCAGCGCGACGTTGCTGGCGGCGATCTCCACGTCCATCACGCAGTAACCGATGGTCGCAGTCGTCTGCAGGTACTGGCCGGTGATGTTCACGCCGCGCGCGCCGAAGCGCTCGTTGATGCGCGCAAGCACGCCGGGCACGTTGCGATGGACATGCAGCAGGCGGCACATGCCAGGGTGCTCGGGCAGCGTGACCTCGGGGAAATTCACCGCGGTCAGCGTCGACCCGTTGTCGCTGTAGCGCACCAGCTTGTCGGTCACCTCGATCCCGATGTTCGCCTGTGCCTCGGCAGTGGACCCACCGATATGCGGGGTCAGGATCACGTTGTCGAAGCGGGTGAGCGGCGAGACGAAGCGGTCGTCGTTGCCCTTCGGTTCGACCGGGAACACGTCCAGCGCGGCACCGCCGAGGTGCCCGCGCTCCAGCGCATCGGACAACGCGTCGATGTCGACCACCGTGCCGCGCGAAGCATTGATCAGGTGGCTTCCGCGGCGCATCGTGGCGAACTGCGCGGCACCGATCATGTTCTGGGTCTGCGAGGTCTCCGGTACGTGCAGGGTGACCACGTCGCTCTCGGCCAGCAACCCGTCGAGCGTCGCGACCTGGCGCGCATTGCCCAGCGGCAGCTTCGCTTCGGTGTCGAAGAAGCACACGCGCATGCCCAGGTGTTCGGCCAGGATGCCGACCTGCTTGCCGATGTTTCCGTAGCCGACGATGCCCAGCGTCTTCCCGCGTACCTCGTAGCTGCCGGCCGCCGACTTGATCCATTCACCCCGGTGCGCACCGGCATTGCGCGTCGGGATGCTGCGCATGAGCATCACGGTCTCCGCGACCACCAGCTCGGCCACGCTTCGCGTGTTCGAGAACGGCGCGTTGAACACCGGTATGCCGAGTTCGGCTGCGGTGTCCACGTCCACCTGGTTGGTGCCGATGCAGAAGCACCCGATGGCGGCAAGCTTCGGGGCGCTGCGCAGGACGCGCTCGGTGACCTGGGTCTGCGATCGGATGCCGAGGAAGTGCACCTGTGCCAGCGCCTCGATCAGCGCATCCTCGCCGAGCGACTTCGGGTGCTGGACGATCCGGTTGTAGCCATTCGCCGACAACACCTCCACCGCATTCGGGTGGATGTTTTCCAGCAGAAGGAACTGGAGGCTGTTCTTCTCCAGCGAGACGGGGGTGGTCATCAGGTCGCTCCGTGAAACGTGCGTGCTGCAGCGCGGAGCGGGAGTCTACCGCGCCTGTCCGATCGCTGGCAGCGCAGCCTGCTGTCCGTGGAGAAACCATCGATCGATCACGACATGGCGCGAAAACCAGCGGTTGCCGAGGAGCAGCCCGCCAAGCCGACGGCGCCACGCGGGCGTCGGCCCGGACGGCGGCCGCGCGCCGGCACCGGGCCGATGTCCGAACCTTCGCTCCATCGCGACGCGATACGCGTCAAGCAGCGCGGGGTCGACGGCGCCACGGGACGTCGACAATGCGCCTGCGATGGCTTCGCCCGCGAGGATGCCCGACTCGATGGCCGGGCGGATCCCCTCGCCGCTCTGCGCATAGGCGAGTCCGGCTGCGTCGCCCGCGAGCAGCATGCCGTCTGCGACCAGCGGCCGGGGTGCCTGCGGATAGAGCAGGTATGCATGGCCCTTGAAGCGCGTCGGCAGGTCGGCGGGCACGCGTCGCTCGCGCCTCAGCCAGTCGCAGAATGCCGCCACGTGCGTCGAGAGCTGCTGCTTGTCTTCGCGACCCAGTCCCACGTTCAGCCAGTCACCCTTGCGCACGCACCATCCGTAGCCCTTCAGGTCCGCGCAGAAATAGAGCTCAGGACGCGAAGGCTCGACCGAGCAATCCGCGGCCTGTGCCGCATCGAGGTGGTATTCGATCTCCTGCGCGGCGATCACCTGCTCCCCCGACCCGATCTCGGCCCCCAGCCGGCGTGCGACGGGGCAGAAGTGCCCGCCCGCGCCAACCACGACCCGGGCATGGATCGCCCCGTTCGCCACCCATCCGTCGGGCGCGCGCTCGAGCGAGCCCAGCGGCTCGCCCAGCCGCAGCCGTGCACCGCTTCGTTCGAGCAGGTAGTGATCGAACTCGCTTCGACGGATGCCGTAACTCACGGTGTCCGGATAATCGGTCAGGACCGGACGGCCGCCGATCAGTCCTGTGCGGAACTCCCGGATCGGCTGGAGCGTGCGCGAGCGTCCGTAGTCCTGCAGGTCGATGGCCAGGGTCTGCACCACCTGCGGCGTGATCCAACCCGCGCAGGTCTTGTCCCGGGGGAAGGCGCTGCGGTCGAGCACCGTGACGTCGAAGCCGCGGGCGGAAAGCAGCCTCGCGCAGGTCGACCCTGCCGGCCCCCCGCCGACCACCAGTACGTCAGTACGGTCGGGCATGCTCATCGCCCGTACAGGTGCGCACGGGTCCAGGCGATGTCGTCGCTTCCGCGCGCGGTGAACAGCACCTGGTAGAGCTGCAGGTCCCCGGTGCGGAAGGACGCGATCGACCCTGCGAGGTAGAGTCGCCACATGCGGACGAATCGGCGGTCGAACATGGCTTCGATGCGTGCATCCGCCGCGTCGAATCGCTCGAGCCAGTGCGCAAGGGTGCGCGCGTAGTGCAGGCGCAGGTTCTCCACGTCGACCACCGCGAACTCGCGCGATTCGAATATGGACATCATCTCGCCGAGGGAAGGCGGCCTGGCGCCTGGAAAGATGCGACGCTCGATCCAGGGGTTCATCGGCTGGGGCCGGGTGCGACCGATGGTGTGGATCAGGCCACGGCCGGAAGGCGCCAGCACGCGGTGGATCACTTCCCCCAGCGCCGGGAAGTTCTCGACACCCACGTGCTCGAGCATGCCGATCGACACGAAAGCGTCGTGCCGACCTTCGATGTTGCGATAGTCGTCCTCGACGAATTCGACCTGCCCGGCAAGGCCGGCTTCTCGCGCGAGCCGACGCGCATGCACGACCTGCTCGCGCGAAATGTTGAACGCGCGCACCCGCACGCCGCAGGTCCGTGCTGCATGCAGGGCGAAGGATCCCCAGCCGCACCCGGCTTCGACCAGGGTCTCGCCCGGCTGCAGCCGCAACTTGCGGCAGACATGGTCCATCTTGGCGACCTGCGCGGCATCCAGCGCGCCAAGCGGGTCGGGGTAGTACGCGCACGTGTAGGCCATGGTCTCGCCGAGCCACTCGGCATAGAACGCGTTCCCAAGGTCGTAGTGCTGCTGGATGTTCTCCCGCGACCCGTCCAGCGAGTTGCTCCGCGCCCTGTGCAGCCGCTGCGCCAACGCCCGCAGCCAGGGCAGGCGCCCGCGCTCCCGGAAGGCCCCCCGGTAGATCTCGACCAGCAGGGTCGGCAGGTCTCCGTCCACCTCGAGTTCGCCACTGGCGTACAGCTCGCCGAACTGCAGGTGCGGATCGAGGGCGAGCCGCACGAGCGCGGACGCGCTCGCGATCGAGATCCGCGCGACCGGCTCGGACGCGGCACCCCTCACGCGCTCGCCGGTCCAGAGCACCACCTCGAAGGGTGGCTGGGCGAGTTCCTCCATGATGCGGCAAAGCATCCAGCGCCAGATGGAACCCCCCGTTCCGGGGACGACATGGCGGCGGTCGGGCACGCCGGCGAAGCGCAACCGCGGTGGCGATGGCGATGGCGGCGTCGGCGGGGAATGCGACGGCAACGGGGACGGGGACGACGCTGGCAGAGATGAACCGGAATGTTCGCTTCGCATCCGAGGCCTCGCGGTATCAGTCACGCAGGATCCACGCTCATCCTAGCGAAGATCCGCCGGGGCGTGAACATCCTCCCGGCGGATTCGGACGCAAATGCCAGCGGGCTGACGCCCCCTGCGTCAATTCTTGCCCGGACGCACCACCACGTCGTTGCGAACCTCACGGACGCCGGGTACGCCGCGCGCGATTTCCCCTGCACGCTGGCGCTCAGCCGCACTCGCCGCGA
>JAIENF010000319.1 GCA_019751575.1 Burkholderiales bacterium | reverse complement strand
GGCCGCGATGCCCAGCAGCACCGCGAAAGGCATCAGGACGAGCGTGGTCAGCGTGCCGATCACCAGGCTGGTCCGGATGCTCTTCAGCGACAGGTACAGCACGCTCTGGCCGATCTTGGAGGTGCCGAGCACGTGGTAGTGCGCCGACAGCAGCACTACCGGCACGACGACGATGGACAGCACCGACACCGTCAGCAGGAAGGCGCGCCAGTGGATCCCGGCGCGCACGCCGCCCGTGGCCTCGTCAGGGTCCCGGCCGGCGCGCCACACGCTGGCCAGCGTCCCGCGGAAACCCGCCCGGCGCGATCGTGCGATCGCGAACACCCAGGCCGCGCAGAACACGGCGGCGGCCAGCAGCCCGAGCAGCATCCCGGCGGCGGTGCGCATCGCGACGTCGGCGGCCCGGCCTGCCTCCGGGTCGGCCAGATGGGCGCCGCCATGGCGCAGCCTTGGAAACGCGCGGACCTGGCTGCCGTCCGGCCGCTGCACGGTCTCCTTCTGGAAGGCGACCACCGCGAACGGCGCGGAGTAGGTGCGCTCGCGCCGCTCGCGCAGCGGCGCGACCAGCACGTCGAGCACGCTCAGCACATCGACCGAGTACGCGACCTTGCCGCCTTCGCCCGGCTTGTCCAGCGCCGGCCGGAAGTGCAGCGAATCGAGCAGGCCGATCGCCACGAACACGGCGAGCACGACCGCCGATCCCATGCCGATGCCGTTCGACGCCACCCGGCGCCAGCCCTGGCGCAGCGTCTCGCTGCGCGCGCAGGTCCACGCGAACACGCACAGCGCGCCGACCAGCAGGAAGACGAGCGCGTCGGTCCAGAGCAGAACCGGCATGAATCCGCCGCCGCTCATGCGAAGCGCACCCGGGGATCGACCCAGGCATAGGACAGGTCGGTCAGCACGAGTCCGGCGATGTACAGCACCGAGCCCAGGAACACCATCGCCCGCACCACCGCGAAGTCCTGGGCGTTGATCGCGTCGATCGTGTAGCTGCCAAGGCCGGGGATGCCGAAGAACGATTCGAACAGCAGGCTGCCCAGGAACAGCGACGGGATGACCACCACCACGCCGGTGAGGATCGGGATCATCGCATTGCGCAGCACGTGGCCGAACAGCACGCGCATCTCGGACAGGCCCTTGGCGCGCGCGGTGCGCACGTACTCGCGTCCCATCTCGTCGAGGAAGATCGTGCGGTACCAGCGGGTGCTCGCGCCCAGCCCGGCGACGATGCCGATCACCACCGGCAGCAGCAGGAACGGCACCATCGCAGCGCCGTCGGCGAACCCCGAGATCGGCGCGAGGCGCCACGCCTTGCTCACCAGGTACTGGCCGCCGATGATGTAGAACATCGCCGACACCGACATCAGCACGACGCAGGCGACCACCCCGGCGAGGTCGAGCGCGGTCTGCCGGAAGAACACCAGCAGCACCGCCGCGCAGACGTAGGCGAACAGGCCGAGCACGAACACCGGCAGTGCGATCGCCAGGCTGGGCCCCATCCGCTCGCGGATCTCGCGGCCGATGTCGCGGCCGTCGTCGGAAAAGCCGAAGTCGAACACGAACAGGCGCACCGACTTCTCGAAGAAGATGGTGTCGGTGAAGCGCGCCCCGCCCTGCGCGGCCGCGTTCACGAACAGCGGCTTGTCGTAGCCTCGCGCGCGCTTCCAGTCCTCGATCGCCTCCGGCGTCACGCGCTTGACGCCCAGCTGCATGCGCGCCATGTCGTCGGGCGTGTTGACCATGAAGAACAGCGCGAAGGTGAGCAGGTTGACCCCGATCAGGATCGGGATCGCATAGAGGAGCCGGCGCAGCAGGTAGGCGGTCACCGGGCATCCCCTGCACTGCCCCGGGCGTCGACGCGACCGAGGCGCCGCTCGCGGCGCCGGTATCCGGCCCATGCCGGCAGCACCAGCGCCGCGAGGGCGACGCCAGCCAGGCCGATCGGCCAGACGACCGGGTCGTTCCAGGCCGCCTGCGCGGCCGCCCGGGCAGCGCCGTCGACGCGATGGAACTTGAGCTCGTTCTGCGCCATCGAGTTCGGCTTGCTGTTGAGCAGCCAGCCATGGCGCAGCGTGTAGTCGACCGGGTGCAGGCCCCAGACCCAGGGCGCGTCATGGCGCAGGATCTCGACCATGCGGTCGATCACCTGCTGGCGCGCAGGGCCATCGTCCATGCCCTTCATCTGTTCGAACAGCCGGTCGTACTCGGGGTTCGAATAGTTCGCCGAGTTGTTGCCGTCTCGGCCGACCTTGCCCTCGGGCCCGTAGAGCAGGAACAGGAAGTTCTCGGGGTCGGGATAGTCCGCGTTCCAGCCGAGGAAGAACATCTGCACGTTGCCCTGGCGCAGCTTGTCCTGAAAGCGGTTCCAGTCGGTCAGGCGCGGCACCAGCTGGATGTCGATCTTCTGCAGCTGGCGCACGTACCATTCGATGCGCGAACGCGCGCCGGGCCCGCCTGCGGTGGTGTCGAGGTAGAGGACCAGCGGCTGGCCGGTCTTCGCATCGCGGCCGTCCGGGTAGCCGGCCTCGGCCAGCAGGCGCTTCGCCTCGGACAGCGGCTTGCGCCGGGGCTCGCCGTCGACCCAGTCGTAGATGTACCGGTTGAGCCCGGCCTCGCCTTCGCGGAAGCCGATGATGCCGGGGGCGATCGGCCCCTGCGCGGCGATCGCCCGGCCATTGCGGAAGATGGAGATGAATTCCTCCTGGTCGATCGCGAGCGAGATCGCATGGCGCAGCTTGCGCGCCCGCTCGCGCTCCGCCGGCCCGGCCTTGCCGCCGGACCCCACCACCGGGTCGTTCCAGTTGAACCCGGCGTAGAACACCGACGTGGCCACGGAGGTCTGCAGGCGTATGCCGCGGGCGGCCATCTCGTCGCTGATGCCGATGTCGCCCGATTCGTTCATCTGCACGGCCTGGTCGAACGCATCGGAACTGATGCCGGAGCTGTCGAACCAGCCCTGCAGGAACTTGTTCCAGTAGGGGATCTGTTCCTTCTCGAGCGTGAACACGATGCGCGAGGCGAGCGGCAGCGGGCGGCCTGCGTCGTCGAGCAGCCCCGCCTCGCGGTCGCCCGGGGCACCCTCGGACGGATACACCTCGCCGGCGAAGTTCGGATTGCGCGAGAGCACCATGCGCCGGTTGGGATCGTGCTCGGACAGCATGTACGGACCGCTGCCCAGCGGATACCAGTCGAGCGAGATGTTCTTCTTCGCCAGCCCGGGCTGTGCATAGAAGCGGTCGGCCTCTGGCGGCATCGGCGAGAAGAACGGCATCGCCAGCCAGTACACGAACTGCGGGTACTTGCCCTTGATCCGGATGCGGAAGGTATGGCGATCGACCACCGTCACGCCTTCGATGGCGTGCGGCTCGAGGTCGATGAACGCGTCGCGCGGCAGCGACTTCGCCTGTTCGCGCAGCCGCTCGGACAAGGGGCCCAGGCCGACGATGTAGTTGGCCATCTTGCCGAGGATCGGCGACTGCAGCCTCGGGTTCGCGAGCCGCTTGATCTGGTGCACGAAGTCGGCGGCCACCACCTCGCGGGTGCCGGCCTCGGGGAAGTCCTGCAGCGTATGGATGCGCGAGAGCTCGCCCGGGGTGAGCGCGTGGTAGCGAGGCTTGCCTGCCGCATCGACCGCGAGCGCCGGATGCGGCTGGTAGCGCAGGCCCTCGCGGATGCGCACGTCGTACACGCTGAACGCGACCTCGGACGCGGGCGCGTCGGCTGGCAGTTCACGTCCCTGGCTGTCGAGGTAGCGTGGCCGCGGAACCTCGGCGGCGGCGAAGCCGGTGAGTTCGAACGGGCGCTTCAGGTAGTGGTACTGCAGGGGCGGCTGGTAGATCTGGCCGACGAAAACATAGGCATCCGACGTGTAGGCCCGCGCCGGGTCGAGGTGCTTCGGCCGCGCACTGAACGCCGAGTAGATCGTCTGCGAACGTACCTGCCGGTCATCGTCCGGATAGGGATCGTTCCAGGGGCCGCTGCAACCGACCAGCAGCACGCAGGCGAGCAGCGTGGCCAGCGGCCACCGGCCGATCCAGGGCAGGACGGATCTCGGGACGGGGCACCGGGCTGCGACGTCGGAGGAGGCTGGCATCTCGACCGCAGTGTAGCGAAAACGCCTGCCGGGTGGTCAGGCAATTCCCGCGCCGGAGGCCGGCGCTATACTCGCGGACATTCATTGCGCACGGGACACTCGATGGGCTTTCTTTCAGGCAGGCGGATCCTGATCACCGGCATGCTCAGCAACCGGTCGATCGCCTACGGCATCGCGAAGGCGTGCGCCCGCGAAGGTGCGGAACTCGCCTTCACCTACCAGGGCGAAGGCGTGAAAGACCGTGTCACCACGCTTGCATCGGAGTTCGCCTGCGAGCGGGTGTATCCCTGCGATGTCGCCAGTGACGCAGACATCGAGCGGCTGTTCGCCGACCTGGGCACCACCTGGGACCGGCTGGACGCCGTCGTGCATGCGATCGCCTTCGCGCCGCGCGAAGCCCTGGCCGGCGAACTGCTGGACGGGCTCGACCGGGAAGGCTTCCGTATCGCCCACGACATCAGTTCGTACAGCTTCGCTGCGCTGGCGAAGGCCGCACGGCCGATGATGACGGGCGGCGGTTCGCTGCTGACCCTGTCCTACCTCGGGGCGGAGCGGGTCATCCCGCACTACAACGTGATGGGACTCGCCAAGGCCAGCCTGGAAGCGAACGTGCGCTACCTCGCCGCGAATCTCGGGCCGCAGGGCATCCGGGTCAACGGCATCTCCGCCGGTCCGATCAAGACGCTGGCTGCGGCCGGCATCGGCGGCTTCGGCCGCATCCTGAAGTTCGTCGAGGAAAATGCGCCGCTGCGCCGCAACGTGTCCACCGAGGACGTCGGCAATGCCAGCGCATTCCTGCTGTCGGACCTCGCAGCCGGCATCACCGGCGAGATCCTCTACGTCGACGCCGGCTTCAACGTGGTCGGCGCAGGCATCCCGGGCTAGGCGCGGGGAGCCGGGGACGGTCCGGCGTCCGGTCGTCCGGACGCCCGGCCCTCCGGACGACTACTGCGGGCGCTCGGTGGCGGCCGGTGTCAGCGTGACCTTGGCCCCTGCGCGCAGCGACGCGATGTATGCGCTGATCTGCTCCTGCGTGGCAAGCTGGTAGGCCTGCCGGGCGAAGCCCGCCCGTGCGTTCGGATCGATGCCGCGCGATTCGACCACGCGCGACACCCGCAGCAGCAGGTAGCCGCCGCCGGGCTGCTCGACGCCGACATAGGCGGGCAGCTTCGACGTGTCTGCGCGGAAGATCTGCCGCACGGCCGCCTCGGGCAGTGAACCGGGCTGCTGCCGGTTCACGAGTTGCGGCGCCGACCAGCCGCCGGCACCGGCATCCTTGCCGGCCCGGAGCTCGGCCAGCCGCTTGCGCCCGGCATCGATGGCAAGCTCGGACGCGCGCTGGAAGCGCAGCCGCTTCTCGAGCGCCTCGGACACCTCGGCCAGCGGCCGCAGACCCGCCGGCTTGTTCTCGACCACGCGCGCCGCCATCAGCACGCCCGGCGCGACTTCGATCGCGGCGGTGTTGCGCTTGTCGCGCAGCACGTCCTCGGTGAACACGGCAGCCACCAGCCGGTCGTTGGCACCCTTCGGCGGTTCACCCGCCAGCGCGCCGCCCTGCCGGCTGAACCAGCCGCTGGTCTGCAGCGGCTGCCCCAGGAGCTCGGCGGCCGGCTTCAGCGTCTCGGACTGCTCGAACACCGTGTTGGTGAACGAATCGGCGAGTTCCGCGAAGCGCCGCGACGCCCGCGTCCGGCGCAGCTCTTCCTCGACCTTAGCCCGGACCTGCTCGAAGGCAGGACCCGCGTCGCCGCGCACCGCATCAAGCCGGATGACATGGAAACCCGCTTCGCTCTCGATCGGCCCCACGATCTCGCCCGGCTTCATCGTGAACACCGCCTGGTCGAACGCCTTCACCATCGTGCCGCGGGCGAAGAAGCCGAGGTCTCCGCCCTGCGCCGCCGACCCGGGATCCTCGGAGCTCTTGCGCGCCACGTCGGCAAACGTCTGCGGCGCCTTCTTCACCTGCTCGGCAATGGCCGCGGCACGTTCGCGCGCGGCCGCCTTCGTCTTCTCGTCCGCCAACGGTGCGACTCGGACCAGGATGTGGCTCGCCTGCCGCTCGGAGGCCCCGCGGAACTGGGTCGCGTTCTGGTCGAAGAACTCCCTGACTTCCTGGGGCGTCAGCACGATCCGCGCCGCCAGCGCGGCCTGGGACAGCACCAGGTACTCGACCCGCACCTGCTCGGGGATCTCGAACTCGCGGCGATTCGCCGCGTAGAACTTCTGCACGGCATCGGGCTCGAGGGTGACCTGCTTCAGGAACGCATCGGGCGAGATCGCCAGCTGGCTCGCCTCGCGCTGCTGGTCCAGCACGCGTACCACGCGGTCGACGACGCTGGCCGGCACGATGGTGCCGGCCGTGAACGCGGCCTGCACCTGCGACAGCGCCAGTTCGGTGCGTACCCGCTCCTGGTACATGACTTCGTTCATGCCTGCGGTGCGCAGCAGCGACTGGTAACGCGCCAGCGAGAAAGTCCCGTTCTCCTGGAACTCGGGCTGCCCGGCGATCACCGCCTGCAGCTGGGCGTCCGACACCCGAAGGCCGGACGCATCGGCCGCACGCTGCAGCAGGCGCTCCTGGATGATGCCCTCGATCACCGCAGTGCGGAACTCTGCACCTTCGAACATCTCGGGACGTGCCTGTGCACCCAGCGCCTCGCGCATCCGGTCCTGCTGCTCGCGCAGGCGCCGGTCGAATTCGCGCGCGTAGATCTTCTCGCCAGCCACTTCGGCCACGTGGGGTTCGCGCCCGCCTCCCTGGAAGTAGCTCTCCATGCCGAAGAACGCGAACGGAAGGATCAGCAAAGCCAGGATGACCTGGGCGACCCGCTTCTGCTTGTGGACGAAATCGAACATGGAAGCCTGCGCGAAAAAAAAGGCGAACTGTCGTTCGCCTTGCTTGACCTCGGAGCCTCTCCGGACGTTCCCGGGAGGGGGCAACACAGCGGCTGGCGGAGTGGACGGGACTCGAACCCGCGACCCCCGGCGTGACAGGCCGGTATTCTAACCAACTGAACTACCACTCCAGCTGCTCGTTGCGATGTTGCCTTGCTTCCTGCGATGTTGCCTGCGTGCTGCATTGACTGCTTGCGACGTTCACGCCTGCCGCAATCCCGGTGGAGTCTTGATCACCGAGCCGCCGATTATAACCACTGTTGACCGGCGGGGTCACCACCCGTGCATGCAAATCTGCATCGGGTGTTGACTGGTGGGTGCTGACGGGGTCGAACCGCCGACATTCGCCTTGTAAGGGCGACGCTCTACCAACTGAGCTAAGCACCCGGAATGCTCGATGCCGGAGCGCCGGCCACGACAACCCGCGCGACGGGCTGCCGGGGGCGTCCGGCCGGAATCAGTTGATGGCGTCCTTCAGCGCCTTGCCGGCGCGGAACTTCGGGACCTTGGCTGCCTTGATCTTGATCGCGTCGCCCGTGCGCGGATTGCGGCCGGTACGTGCAGCACGCTTGCCGATGTAGAAGGTGCCGAACCCGACCAGAGCGATCGTGCCGCCCTTCTTCAACGCGATGCGGATCGAATCGAGCGTTGCATCGAGGGCCCGGCCCGCGGAGGCCTTGGACAGATCCGCCGATTCGGCGATCGCGTCGATCAGTTCTTGTTTGTTCACCAGGTTCCCCTTGCTCTTGTGCGAATCCGGAAGAAAATCAACTTGAGCCGGTGTCAGCAACGCCCGATGTCAGCGGCGGCTGCCGGACGGACCGGTGCACAGCCAGGCAGCGACAGGATCGTCACCGTGTTCCGTGACGGGGTCGCGCCTACGATGTGCAACCCACGCTCGCTGTCCAGTGCGGCCTGCGGACGCGGGATGCACGTCCGCTGCACTGCCCAGCGGTCAAAAACCGAAGAGGCTTTATAGCGGTGGCCCAAGGGAGTGTCAAGCCAGCCGGCTGGCCTTGCCCGGACCGCCGCGCCGCCGCGGGCGCCTTTGCCCGGCGCATGGCACCCCGGATGCCGCATCCACCC
>JAIENF010000561.1 GCA_019751575.1 Burkholderiales bacterium | reverse complement strand
GGCGCAGGCGGAGCGTACGCAGTCGGCACGGCCACCGGTCGTGGTCGACCTCGTGTACTCGATGCTGCTGCTGCTGCTGGTCGTGGTGCTGGTGCTCGGCAGCCTGGTCCTGGGTTCGGTGAAGGGCGAGGAGAACTACCTGGCGGCGCTCGCGCAGGCGCTGATCGCGATCGCGGCGCTGCTGGTCGCGCTGTCATGGCTGTGGAACCCGCGTGGCGGTTTCGGCGGGCTCAGCCAGGTGATGTCCTGGCATCTCCTGTCCGTCGGGCTGCCGTTCGAGAACTGGATGCGCAGCCTTGCGCTGCTGGCCGAAAACCAGCGCGACCCGGAACGTTTCCTCCAGGGCGCGATCTCGGAGCTGTCGCGCCTGCCCTGGGTGGCCGGCGTGCAATGGACCGCGGCCGACAGCGCCGGCACCCTGGGTGTGACGGCCCGCCACCGGATAGAACTCTCCGCGCGAGGGCTGTCGCTGGAACTGTACACGTCGATGCAGCCGACCCCGGCGCTGAACCTCCACGCCGCGTTGCTGGCGCAGCTGCTCGGGGACTTCTACGACGCCAAGCGGCGCGAGCAGCGCGAGCGTAGGCAAGCCCATGCCCATGCCATCCACGAGACCGGTGCGCGGCTGACCCATGACGTGAAGAACCTGCTGCAGTCGCTGCAGGCGCTGTGCGCGGCGGCCGAGTCCAGCGACGGGGCACGCGCGGTGGAACTGCAGAACCTGATGCGCCGGCAGTTGCCGCAGATCGCGCTGCGCCTGGAACGGACGCTGGAGAAGCTGGCCCGGCCACAGTTGCGGACGATGACCATGGTCGATGCCGCCCAGTGGTGGCACGCCCTGCAGCGTCGTACCGCGCAAGACGGCGTGCACCTGTCGAGCCAGGGCGTGCTGGGCGGCGCGGTGCTGCCACAGGAGCTGTTCGACAGCGCGGCCGACAACCTCCTGCAGAACGCGCTGGTCAAGCGCCAGCTCGATGCGAGCGTCGGAGTGCGCATCGAGCTCTCGAACCTGGATGGGCTGCGGCTTTCGGTGATGGACAGCGGTGCCGCGATCGATCCGCTGATCGCGGAGCGGCTGCTGTCCGAGCCGGTCGAGTCGCGCAACGGGCTGGGCGTGGGCCTCTACCAGGTGGCGCAGCTCGCGGTAGAGCACGGATATGACCTGCAGCTGTCGAGCAACCAGGCGGGGGCGGTGCAGTTCACGCTGAAGCCCGCGGCCTGATCCGGGCCTTGTGTGCTGCTGACCAAGGCTGCCAAGTACACCGCGCCGGGGGGCGAATCGTGCTGCGCGTGACGGCCGCGGCGGGCGTACGGGTGCTGTCGGTGACCGACAACGGCATCGGCCTCTCGAGCGCGGACCCGTTGCGGCTGTTCGATCTCCATGCGCAGCTGCCCGGGCAGCAGGCGCTGGTGGACCCGGCTGTGCCGGTCAGGGCAGCTGCCCCGCAGTGACCATCCGCGAATACAGCACGTTCGGGGACAGCCAGGTCACCAGGTCATCGAATTCGGCCGCTGCTGCACCGGGGGCGGCGCGAACGCGGCTGACGAACGCGCGATCGTTGTTCGCGCTGTTCGGATTCGGGTTCTGTGCCTCGTCCTGCGAGGTGCCGCCGGTGGCGGCGTTCGCACCGAGCGAATAGATCACGGCGACCGCGTTCTGCGACAGCAGGTCGGGTGCCATGCAGGTCGCCGCATTGCCGGCACCGGTGATGCTGGCGCCCGACCGGCAGACGCGCAGGTCGGGCGCCAGCGCCGCCATGCCGATCGCGCGCATCTGGCCTGCAGTGGTGAACGCGCCGGCGCTGCCGGTGGTCACTGCGTAGCGGACGCGGTTCTGGGCGAACCCCCACGCGTCGATCGAGTAACCGGCCTCGTCGACCTGCGACAGCCCCAGCGTGACCGCAGGCACGAAGCCATTCCAGGGATTGGTGCAGACACCGCCGCCGACCGGACTTTCGATGCCGTTCGAAGCCGCCGAGGCGGGGCAGGGCAGCCGGCCGTTGGCCAGCGCGAAGCCGAGCAGGGCCTCGCGGATTTCTTCCAGTTGCCGCTGCGCCTGCCCGACGCGGCTCTGCTCGACCTGGCTGGCGAGCGGCACGAGCAGCCCGCCGATGATCAGCGACAGGATGAGCAGGCCGATCGCGAGCTCGACCAGGGACACGCCGTGCTGCCTCGTCCGCGCCGGATGCCGAACGGCGGCGAAGGTCGCCATGGTCAGTTCGTCCTCGGCGCGGCGACGATGGTGCCGCCAGGCACCATGATCTGGGTCGGTACCGTACCGCCCGCCAGCGCCTGTGCCGCGGACAGCGCCGTCCCTTCGAGATAGTTGACGAAGGTGGACTTGTCGGCGGGCGACGTCCGAACCTGGCCCGGCCCGGCCGGGCCGGCCATCAGTACCGCGAAGCGTGCATCGTCGACCGTGCCCGCGGCCCCGCGCAACCTCAGCGTGCCGGCCGTGCAGTTGGTGGCCGGCGGTCCGACGCAGTTCGGCGAGACGATGTAGACGACATGCTCCCGCCAGCGCTGCAGCTGGAACCACGCGAGGTCGTACTGGGCCGGAAGCACCGACTCGCCGCGCAGCAGCGCGCTGTTCGGCCAGGGCGAACCCGGCAGCGAGTAGGCTTCCGCCGGGCTGACCGAGCCGGGAAGGCGTCCCGCCAGCACGCCGGGCACCGGCAGGCACCCGTTGGGCGGCACGAAGTCCGCGTTGACGCACTGGACATCGGCGAACTCGGCCGGCGAAGGCAGGAAACGATACTGGTCGAAATAGGCGGTGAGTGCCGCGGTGACCTCGCGCGATACCCGCCGTTCCGCGATCGCCACCAGTTCGGTCCCCGATACCGGCAGCAGACGGTCATTGAATGCAGGGCCGGGCAGCCCGGCGGAGAACACGAGGGTGGGCGTCGCGTTGACGCCATCGAGGTAGTTGACGAGCGCGTTCGCACCCGGACCACTGCGCGCCTGCTGTTGCAGGGCCTGGCCAGGCGCAAAGAGGATGGCACCGAAGGTGCCGGGCAGGCCGGCGATCGTGAGCACCGCCGGCGTATCGGGATTCACGAACGGGGGCGAGCCCGCCAGCGGTCCCGCATCCCGGAACTCCGGCGACAGCGCGTACCAGAGCAGTTCCCCGCTCGCATCCCGCAGTTCCGGGATGCGCAGCAGTCTCCACGGCAGCCGGCCGATGTACGACTGGCACCCGCTGCCGGTGTATTCCACGCCGGGCAATGACTGGCCATCCCCGTCGATATCCGGACAGGGAAGCGCGCCCGGACGGTTCGCATCGGTTGCCGCATACGCCAAGAGGGCCTCGCGTGCCGCCTGCAGCGCCTCGGCGGTGCGCTGGTGCTGGCCGGCGGCCAGCGTGTCCGCGTTCAGGCTGCGTACGACGAACACGGCGGCCACGATGCCCAGGAAAGCCACCATGGCGATCAGCGCGATGCCCGCCTGGCGGGCGGCGATCCGCGGCACGGATGCGCTGCGCACCGGTGGCTTCATCGGGCGGGCTCGGGCGGGCGGGGCGCTTCGTCCAGCCTGCGGCCGAGTTCACGCAGGATCCGCTCTGTCGCCGCGTCGCGGGGGATTTCCTGCCGGGCCGGCGTACCGGCAGGAGGGGACGGGGCGGCGTCGCTCGCCGGTGCTTGCGGCGCGGCGGGCTGCGGCTGCCGGTAACGCTCCTGGATGCGTCCCGACTGCACATCGACCTCCTGGCCGACCTTGATCCGGACGCGCCGGCCGTTGTCCGGCAGGCGCAGGTCGGCGCCGTCGGAGGCGTCGCCGACCGGGCCTATGCGTACCGCACCGGCGGGCTGCGGTGCCTGCGTGGGGGTGCGGTTCACCCAGACGGTGGCCTGTCCGTCGCTGCGGCGGACGATGCCTTCGATCGACAGCGACTGTGCCCGCGGCGGCTCGGGGACTGCACTGCGATCGCGGACCGGTTCTGGTGCAGCCGGCCTGCGTCGGACGTCGTCGAGCTGCTGCCGCTGGGCCGGCGTGAAGAACAGCCTGCCGACGCCATCCTGGGCGGTTGCCAGGCTGGAAACCGGAAGGAGCAGGAAGGACAGCGCGAGCGAGGCTGCGCGGGCCGCGCCCGGCAGGCTTCTTCCACCGGCGGCAGGGTGTCGGATGCAGGGCAGGCGGGTCATCGGGCTCCTTCCGGTGCCCTGGGGGCGGAGATCCATGACAGTTCGCAGTCGGCGCGCAGGTTGGGCTGCGCGCGCGCCGCCGGTTCGGTGCCCAGGCGCTCCAGCGTGCATTCGTTCAGCGTGAACACGCCGGCGCGTCCGGCGGCCAGCGCGCGCAGGAAGCGCATCAGGTCGCCCTCGTGCAGCAGCCTCAGGTCGATCGTCATCGGCGATTGCACCAGCGTTGCCTGCGGCAGCTCCGGCAGGCTGTACGGCGTCTGTGCGCCGATCTGGTACTGCACCCCGAACAGGCCGGTCGCTTCGTTGGCGATGCGCAGGTTGTCGATCCAGTTCACGCGCTGCTCGGAGCCGATGAAGCCATGTGCGTCGAGTGCGACGTACTCCGGCGCATACCTGCCGAGCAGGTCGCGTTCCTCGCCCGAGCGCTGGTAGCGCACGCGCGCATCGTCGAGCGCCCGCTGCTGCTGGGCGGCCGCGGACCGGCCGCTGTCGGCGATCCGGTAGCTGTACCAGCCCAGCGTGCCGACCGCGATGGTCACCATGGCCAGCAGCAGCGCCGGCGCGGTGTAGGGGGAACTGCCGGCCGCGGTCATGTCGATGCCTTCCGCAGTTGCACGACCAGCCGGAACGTGGAACCGCCGCCCTGTTCGGTGCGCTCCTGCGTGTTCCCGGACAGGCTCGAACCCGGGTTCAGGTTCAGCGGCAGCCGCGCGATGACCACCGACTGCACCCTCGGATCGTCGCGCAGGCGCTGGGCGAACCCTTCGATGCTCGCGATCGCCGCCCGCAGGTCGCCGGAGAAGCCGATGATCTCGGCATCGATCGCGATGCTCTCGACGCGGCCGCCCGGGGGCGCTGCCGGGGCCGGCCGTGGAACGGCGGGGCGCTGTGCGTCGCCCTCGGACGGTGGGTCGCCATGGCGCCATGCGAGGCGGCGCAGGCCGATCTCGGGTTGCCTGTCGAGCGCCGTCGAAACCACCGCGAACGCGCGCTCGGGCGTTCGCGTCTGCGCGGCGATCAGCCGCGCGGCGTCGACCGTGCGCTGGAGGGTTTCCAGCGGCGCCGGTGCCGCCGGGAACTGGCGCGTCACCGCGACATACTTTTCCTGCCAGCCGATCGCCTCGATGCGCTGTGATTCGGACTGTGCCGTGAGCTGGCGGTGCTGCCATACGTTCGCGAGCGCGAACGCGATGCCGACGACGCCGATCGTGCCGGCGGCGGCATACAGCGACCGCTGCGTGGAACGCACCTGGAACCGGTGCATCGCCGATGCCGGTGCCAGGTTCACGGTCGGCGAGCGTTGGCCGAGCAGCGTCAGTGCGAGCGCATCCGGCGTGTCGGCCAGCATCTGCACCGTCAGCGGAAGCTTCTGCACGAGCGTCGCTGCATTCACGCGCTCGCAGTGGATGTTGTTGCCCTGCCGCTCGAGCGCGGCCGCGGCACGCGACAGCCTGTCGTCGATGTCGACCAGCGTCACCGACAGCGGGTCGTCGCGACCGCGCAGCTTCAGCGCTTCGAGGTACAGCCGCGTGTTGCCCACTTCCTCGACCAGCACGGCGATGTCGTCGCGGTCGGGGGCGTCGGCACCGCCGCTGCGCACCAGGGGCGTGAGACGGCTCACCCGCAGCTGCCCGTCCTCGATGTAGGTCTGGCGCAGCCCGCTGGCCGTCGCCGTGATCACCAGCGTCGGTGCACGGTGGGCGCCCAGCCGCTCGGCGAGCGCAGGCATCACCAGCGGCAGCAGGTAGAGCCCCGCGAAGGCGAGCCTTGCCTCTTCGATCGCCTCTGCCCAGGGCTGGAACAGCTCGGCATTGGTCAGTGCCGCGAACAGGTAACGGTCGTCGCGGCGCTGGTCTCCGTCGCGGCCCTGCAGCACCGCTGCATTGTAGGGGGACGTGCGGTACAGCTGGCGCAGCCGGCGCTGGACCATCGCGCTGCGCTCGCGGCCCCCGGCGTGCGGCAGCAACTCGGTGCGGTAGTCTTCCTCGACCGCGTCGACCAGCGCCTGCATCGGCAGCCGGCGATGCACCGAGATCGCCGCCGCGAAGCGCTGCAGGCCTTCCTCGTCGGAGGTGAAGACCTCGCAGCCGGTCAGCCGGTTGCCGCGCCAGCGACCGAGCGTTGCCTGGGCAGCGCCGACGCACAGCAGCAGGCGTTCGCCGAGGGCCATGTCAGGCCCTGTCCCGGCCGGGACGGCGGTGGCAGCTGCGGGGTTTCGGATGGAGGGATGCGGGGGGGGCCATCGGGGAGGGAATCGCGGTCAGGACGTCGGGTCGGCGGCGGCGGTCAGAGGTTGAGCTTGCCCAGGATGTCGTAGACCGGCGACAGCACCGCCCACATGATCAGCAGCAGCGACATGCCGAGCACGAAGATCAACGCCGGTTCGAGCAGCTTCAGGCCGCGTTCGATCGATTCGCGGACATCCCGATTGTAGAAGTAGGTGACGTTGGCGAGGGCGGTATCGAGCGCGCCGGTGGCTTCGCCGACGCGCAGCATGCGGATCACCAGCGGCGGGAAGGTGCCCAGGTCGCGGAACGCGTCGGTCAGGCTGACGCCTGAATTGATCTGGCTGGTCGCCCGCGCGATCGAATCGGCGATCACCCGGTTGTCGACGATGGCCTCGCTGGTGCGCAGGGCCTCGAGGATGGTGATGCCCGAACGGTAGAGAAGCGCGAACACATTGGCGAAGCGCGCCATGATCACCTTCTGCAGCAGCGGGCCGGTGATCGGCACATGCAGCTTCACGTAGTCCCAGGCGAAGCGTGCACGATCGTTGGAACGGACCATCGACACCATCACCCCGGCCGCCAGCGCGGGCACGCCGACCAGCAGGTACCAGTATCCGCGCACGATCTCGGACACGCCGATCATCAGCCGCGTCTGCAGCGGCATGTCGATGCCCATCGTGCGCAGCAGCCCGGTGACCTGCGGCACCAGGTAGGTGAACAGGAAGGCCATCACCGCCAGGACCACCACCAGCACGATGCTCGGGTAGACCAGCAGGCGGCGCGTCTGCGCGGCCAGTTCGTCCTGCATGCGCAGCGTGGTGCCGAGGTTCTCCAGCACCTCTGTCATCTGTCCCGACTGCTCGCCCGCGCGCACCAGGCTGACGAACACGTTGTTGAAGATCGCCGGGTGCTGGCCGAGGCACTGCGACAGCATGCGGCCGCCCTCCATGTCCTCGACCACCGACGTGAGGATCTCGCGCAGGCGGGGGTTCTCCATGCCGTCGCGCAGGTCGCGCAGGCCGTCGAGCATCGGGATGCCGGCGCGGCTGATCTGCTCCAGGTCGAACACCAGGTTGATCACGTCCTGGCGCTTGACCGCGCCCAGCGACTGGATGCTGCGCGGCTCGACCGCGCGGAACGAGATCATGTCGAGCCCCATGCGGCGCAGGCGCAGCTCGAGGTC
This sequence comes from Burkholderiales bacterium, assembly GCA_019751575.1. Taxonomy (GTDB): domain Bacteria; phylum Pseudomonadota; class Gammaproteobacteria; order Burkholderiales; family CAIKXV01; genus CAIKXV01. The sequence goes on along the minus strand of JAIENF010000561.1, from coordinate 521 downwards.
GACGTCGTTCATCGCGTCCAGCGTGCCGCGTGCGGCGCGCCCGCCGCGGTCCACCGCCTTGTACTGGAAGGTTGCCATCGCCCGGTGGGTCCGGTGCCGTCGGCGGTCAGTTGTAGCGGCCGGTCAGGTCGACCGTGCGCGCAACTTCGACCAGGCTGGTGGTGCCGTCCACGATGCGCTCGATCGCCTCGTCGGCGAGCGGCTGGAAATCGCGCGCCATCGCGGTGGTGCGCAGTTCACGCAGGGTGGCGCGCCGCGCGACCAGTTCGTCGATCTCGCCGTCCATCACGAGGATTTCCATGATCGCGGTGCGGCCGCGGTAGCCCTTGCCGTTGCAATGGCTGCAGCCCACGGGGCGATGCAACTGGCGCACCGGACGGCCGATCAGCCGCTGCTCCTCGATCGAAGGCTCGTAGGGCTCGCGGCAATGCACGCAGAGCACGCGCACCAGCCGCTGCGCGATCACGCCGATGATGTTGCCGGCCATGATGTCGGGAGGTATGCCGATGTCGAGCAGGCGC